>CAXTNZ010000062.1:0-28062 GCA_964245695.1 uncultured bacterium
CCTCCCCTTGTCCCTTTTGTCACCGTGTTTTCTCGACTGGCAACCTGAGCATGGGAAAATCATAATACGAGAAGTAGAGAGGAAAACCCTGTTAATATGCACCTGAGTGAAATTACCCATCCCAACCAGTTACACGGCTTATCGATTAGGCAGTTGCAGCAAATTGCCCGTCAAATTCGGGATAAGCATCTGCAAACCGTAGCCGCAACTGGGGGACATCTGGGACCGGGGTTAGGTGTTGTCGAGTTAACCCTAGGACTTTATCAAACACTAGATTTAGATTGTGATAAAGTCATTTGGGATGTCGGACACCAAGCTTATCCCCATAAACTAATTACAGGGCGTTACGATAATTTCCACACCTTGCGGCAAAAAGACGGAATTGCCGGTTATCTCAAACGCGGTGAAAGCAAGTTTGACCACTTTGGCGCGGGACATGCTTCCACTAGTATCTCAGCCGCATTGGGTATGGCTTT
Organism: uncultured bacterium; assembly: GCA_964245695.1. Classification (GTDB taxonomy): domain Bacteria; phylum Cyanobacteriota; class Cyanobacteriia; order Cyanobacteriales; family Nostocaceae; genus Hassallia. The sequence goes on from CAXTNZ010000062.1 coordinate 477, forward strand.
AGCGCGAGATATGAAAGGGGAAAAATTTAAAGTTGTCGCTATAATAGGCGATGGTGCGCTAACTGGCGGTATGGCGTTAGAATGCATTAACCATGCTGGACATTTGCCCAAAACTAACTTATTAGTTGTCCTCAACGACAATGAAATGTCCATTTCTCCCAACGTTGGGGCGATTCCCCGCTACCTCAACAAAATGCGTCTCAGTCCCCCAGTGCAATTTATCAAAGAGAACTTTGAGGAACAAGTCAAGCAAATTCCCTTTGTTGGGGAATCTCTTTCGCCAGAATTAGAACGCATCAAAGAAGGTATGAAGCGGTTAGCTGTTCCGAAAGTGGGCGCAGTCTTTGAAGAACTTGGCTTTACCTACATAGGACCTGTGGACGGGCATAATTTAGAAGAATTGATCGCCACCTTTGAACAGGCACATAAGATGACCGGACCAGTTTTGGTGCATGTAGCCACCACAAAAGGTAAAGGCTATGAAATTGCCGAACTAGACAAAGTAGGCTACCACGCCCAAAATCCCTTTAACTTGACAACAGGCAAAGCTACCCCTTCCAATACACCCAAACCCCCGGCTTATGCTAAAGTCTTTGCCCACACCTTGGTGAAACTCGCCGAACAAAACCCGAAAATCATCGGTATCACGGCAGCGATGGCTACGGGAACAGGTTTAGACAAACTTCAAGCAAAATTGCCCGATCAATATATTGATGTCGGTATTGCCGAACAACACGCCGTTACCATGTCAGCAGGACTCGCAGCAGAAGGTATACGCCCTGTGGTTGCCATTTATTCTACCTTTTTGCAACGCGCCTTCGACCAGATAATTCACGATGTCTGCATCCAAAACTTGCCTGTGTTCTTCTGTATGGATCGGGCAGGAATTGTTGGTGCTGATGGTCCGACGCACCAAGGTATGTATGACATCGCCTATCTGCGTTGTATTCCCAATATCGTGGTCATGGCACCCAAAGATGAAGCGGAACTGCAACGCATGGTGGTAACCGGCATTAATCATACCTCTGGACCGATCGCTATGCGTACTCCCCGTGGTAATGGTTATGGCGTTCCTTTGATGGAAGAAGGCTGGGAACCGGTGGAAATCGGCAAAGGGGAAATTCTCCGCAATGGCGACGATGTGCTATTGGTGGGTTATGGCACAATGGTTTACCCAGCAATGCAAGTCGCTGAGATTCTCAACGAACACGGAATACAAGCCACTGTGATAAATGCCCGTTTTGTCAAGCCCCTGGATACAGAATTAATTTTAGCTTTGGCTAAGAAAATCGGGCGCGTCGTCACCCTAGAAGAAGGCTGTCTGATGGGTGGCTTCGGTTCAGCAGTGGCGGAAGCGTTATTAGATGCCGATGTCGTGGTTCCCGTCAAGCGGATTGGTGTACCAGATATTTTGGTAGATCATGCGGAACCGAATGAATCTAAGGCTTCCTTAGGTTTAACTAGTCCGCAAATGGCTGAAAAAGTGATGCAAGCTTTCTTTAGTAAGCAGCCCTCAGCTGTTAGCTAGTTAATTATTTGATTTACCTCACGCACTCGTCGCCAATAAGCATCTTCTTTGCTACGAGTGCGACGAGTGCGTGAGGTCATACTAACTTTATTTGCCAATCATGAATTCCACAAATCAAGTTTATCCGGTTATTTGGCACAACGACTCGGTTTCACTCATTGACCAAACTCGCTTACCCAATGAGTATGCTGTTGTCGAAATTCACCGCAGCGAAGATATGGCGCAGGCAATTAAAACTATGATAGTTCGAGGTGCGCCGGCAATTGGTGTAGCAGCAGCGTATGGAATGTATCTTGGTGCGAGGGAAATTGAGACAAGCGATCGCGCTCAATTTTTCGATTCTTTGGAAAAAGTTGCTCAAATGTTGGCTTCTACTCGTCCGACTGCGGTAAATCTATTTTGGGCAATTTCCCGCATGAAGAAAACCGCTTATGAAACTTTGGGTAGTGTAGAAGATATCAAAAAAATCCTTCTGAAAACTGCCCAAATTATCAATGCGGAAGATTTGCAAACTTGTCAGGCGATCGGCGACAATAGCTTAAAAGTCTTGCCTTCTACCCCAGAAAAGCTGACAATTCACACTCACTGCAACGCTGGAGCTTTAGCTACTGCTGGTTATGGTACAGCATTGGGTGTAGTGCGTTCTGCATGGCGTGAAGGACGTTTAGAGCGCGTATTTGCCGACGAAACCCGTCCCAGATTGCAAGGTGCAAAGCTCACGGCTTGGGAATGTGTCCAAGAAGGCATCCCGGTTACGGTAATTACTGATAGTATGGCGGCTCATTGCATGAAGCAGGGCTTGATTCACGCTGTAGTCGTGGGTGCTGATAGAATCGCCGCGAATGGTGATGCAGCTAATAAAATCGGTACGTATAGTTTAGCGATCGTGGCAAAGGCACATAATATTCCCTTTTTCGTCGCTGCACCTCTTTCGACAGTTGATTTTGAATTACCTGATGGTAGCGAAATTCCGATTGAGGAACGCGATGCAAGCGAAATATATCAAGTTGGTAAAACCATGCTTACACCAACTGGGGCAGAATTTTATAACCCAGCTTTTGATGTGACTCCAGCAGAATTAATTACAGCCATAATTACAGAACATGGTGCATTTGCTCCTGGGGAGTTACAAAAGTTTTCAGAGAAGCAAATGGTTTAAATCTGAAGCCCTCAGGCACCGAAGCCACTGGTACGAACAAAGCCCACCTGCGTGGGCTAATTACAGCTTTGCATTAATACGATCGCGTTTTTAAACGCACCAGGTAGCAGAGTAAGCGCAGAGAGTCGCAGAGTCAAAGTTAAATATTTCGCGATCGCAAGACGTGCAATGCGTCGGCTAAGAAACGTTTCAGCGTGAGAAACTGTTTGCTTGGGGTTGATTGTGTAAGCAATTTGCTGGTATTCTTCCGATTTTTATCCCACAGTGCATAAGTTGATGTTGCTTACACCTATCAGGATATAGAAGGGAAGCTCATTTATGCTTAACTTTGCCTTCATCAAGAAACGAGGATCATGAGCCAGTCTAATGTCATTCGCATCCTGATTGCTGACGATCATCCGATTCTAGGACAAGCTTTAACAATGTTTCTTCAATGTGAGCCAGATATCACCGTAGTTGGCTATGCCCGCGACGGGCAAGAAGCGTTAGAACTTTTCCGCCAACATCAGCCAGATGTGACGTTGATGGATTTGCAAATGCCTAATATGGAAGGTGCTGATGCGATCGCTGCTATCTGTGCTAAGTTTAAGCACGCCCGGATCGTTGTGTTAACTGGCTTTGATGGCGATGAAGATATTTATCGCGGACTGCGTTCTGGTGCAAAGGGCTATCTCCTTAAGGGGGCTGATCCCAATGAACTTCTGGAAGCCATTCGCACTGTTCATCAAGGTCAAAAGTACATTCCCCCCAGTATAGCAGCCAAGCTAGCAGAGCGGATGAGTAGTTTGGAATTGAGCGATCGCGAATTGGAAGTGCTGCGTTTGATTGCCAAGGGCAAGAATAACCAGCAGATTAGCAATGTCCTGAATATTGCTGAGAGTACCGTTAGGTTCCATGCTAATAATATTTTCGGCAAGTTGAAGGTGAGCGATCGCACTCAAGCGTTAGTCACCGCGCTGAATCGAGGGATTGTCAGGCTGTAGTTTTGCCTACCTCACATTTTGATAGGTTTTAAACCCAACATTTAGCTAGGGACAAATTTGAGCTAATTTTATAAAGTTATTTTACTTCCTAACTAAAAGCAAAATTACGTTGTACTAAAAGCAATAAATTTTCCAAGTTCAAGTTAACATAGACGCTTTTGTTTGAATTGGCTTTGGACAAATTTTTCCCAAGTTAAAGTCAAATAAATTTTTCTACTAATTCTCACTAAATATAGTCAACTATATCAAGAGTAAAATTGATGTTTTCTACTTTTTCTCGTCGTCAAATTTTAAGCCTAATTAGCTTTGTAGGTATTGGAGTAGCTGCCGGAAGTCTTACATTTGTCGGCAAATTATCGACTAGTAAAGCTCAAGCTCAAGAGATATCTGAGGAAGTATACAAAGGTAGAAAATACAAGATTATGACTGATATAACACCTCAGTCAGCTACAGCTAGAGATAGCGCATTTGAAACACAAACTCAGCTTTTTCTTGATGGCAAAAGAGTGAAAATCGCTCGCCATAGTCAAACACAAAAATACATGACACCTCTTTTATTTGGTGTATTTAACTCTCCCGAAGAAGTAGCGAAAATATTAATAGACTTGGGAATAAAGCTTCCCGATAGTGGTGAGGTACAGATAGATTCTAATCTGGACTGAAAAATCTTGGCTATGCAGTTAAAAATTTGAAGAAACTTTTGCCAGAAAATTTAGGTTGAAAATGAATATTAGAAAAAATTTCCGGGATCTTAGTAGCGCTGAAAAACAAAACTATATAAAGGCAGTCAAAGCAATCAAAGCTAGGAAGAGTCGTTTTACTGGTCGTAGTATCTACGATGAGTATGTGCTTTGGCATAGTTTAGCAACCTCTCGTATCGACCCAAGCGATCCCAAAGGTTTCCGGAATGCAGGCCACGGAGGTCCTGCGTTTCTTCCTTGGCATCGTTATTATCTTCACAGATTTGAACGGCAATTACAAAGAAGCGTACCCGGTATAACAATTCCCTACTGGGACTGGACTCAAGATGCTGACGATCCTTTCAATTCACCAATTTGGGCAGATGACTTTATGGGAGGTAATGGAGACCCTGAGGATAATAACTTAGTCAAAACTGGTCCGTTTTCGGTGGATCAATGGATAACCATTAATATGGATGGCAGTCCTAAAGGAGGCTTACAACGTCAGTTTGGTAGATACAGATTTGGACTACCAACTCAAGATGATGTGAATACCTCAATTGGGGAAACTCCTTACGATAACCCTCCGTGGAATCTAGACAGCAATCCTAGCCATCGCAATCGGCTTGAAGGTTTTCTTGCTCCGGGCGGACTATTTGCTCCGGACGGATCGGTCGTTGTCCAATTACACAATCAAGCTCATGAATGGATTGCGGGCGATATGGTAAATGTGAATGTTTCACCAAACGATCCAGTTTTTTTTCTGCATCATTGCAACGTAGATCGGCTCTGGGCAATCTGGCAAGAAAAGAACCCAAGTGAACGATATTTACCGACTGGTGACGGACCAGAGGGACACAATCTTTACGACCTAATGTATCCCTGGGATGGCAAAACTACTAAGCTAAAAGCTAGACCAGCACAAGTTCTCAATTGTCGAAAACTTGGTTATATCTACGCTTAATTGTAGCAAATAACAGGCTTGCCACAGGACATTCACCATACTCTGGCGCAAGCCTTAAGTTTCGGCTGTTGTTTGATATTGATGAATATTTTTACCAGGTGGCACTCATGACTGATAACTCTAACGATTTCAAAATAACTCGGCGGCAGACGGTCAATACGCTGCTATTCACAACCGGGCTGTTAGCCTCAACGGAAGCGACGAAAGTGCTAGGGCAGAAGGCTGATGCCAGGAGCAGTGATATTTTGCCCAAATCCAAGGCTTGCGTGCTGACACCTCAAGATGTCGAAGGTCCATACTACTTCGACCCCAAACTGCTCCGCAGCGATATTACCGAAGGGAAAGAGGGCGTGCCGCTCAAACTGTTGTTACAGGTGATTGATACAAGGGGCTGTACCCCGATCCCCAGAGCGCGGGTTGATGTCTGGCACTCCGATAGCCTTGGCTTATATTCCGGCTATGAAGGACAGGGAGACGATCGGGCTACATCAACAACGGGTCAGACGTTCCTGCGTGGCACCCAGATAACCGATAAGCTGGGACAGGTAATTTTCACCACGATTTACCCAGGCTGGTATCCAGGACGAACGCCGCATATTCATCTCAAGGTTTTCCTCGATGAGCAGACTGTGCTGATCGGTCAGCTGTATGTTATTGACGCCATCAATGAATACATTTTCAAGAATGTAGCCCCATATAACACCCGTACCTTGGAGCGGGATACGGTCAACACCACAGACATCTCGCTGCGTTACGGCAACGGACGTGAGTCGTTCCTCAACATCAAGGAGGAAGCCGATTATTACCTAGCATCCATTATCATTGGCGTAGACCGCAATGCCAGACCCACGGGAGAAATTCCTGCTGGCGCAGGCGGAGACTTCCAACTGGGAACGAAGCCCACTACGCCCCTCGTTCCTGGCATTTCTAGTACACAGTAACTTACGCGATCGCTTCTTTTGATCTGCCTCAACGCCTATTAGTAGAGCTTCGCTGTACTACTTTAGGGACTTCCAAAAAAATAATTCCCCAAAAACAATTAGAGAAGAGGCACTCGCTGTATAACAATAATAATCGTTACTTCGGCGAGAAAGCAGTTCTTAGGGGCTTGCCTTCTTCCTTTATATAAACTCATTTTAAGTATTTTTATACAGCAGAGGTATAACAGGAAGTCCTGAATTACAAACGCTGCATAAGTCACATTGATTGAAACCTATTACTGTTTGGGTAGTAATACTCAATCTAATTACTACTTAATCAAATGTCTTACGAGAAGTTGCTTTGCGTCTACGCGAGTTGGAAGTACTACTTCTAGTTGCCAATGGCATGAGTAACCAGCAAATTGGGAAGGAAAAATCTATGCTCGATCAGTTTTATAACCGTCGTCGCTTTCTTCAAAATGCCGCTCTATTCTCTACTGGTTTAGTAACTTCATTAGCCTATCAGAGGAAAGCTGTTGCCATCAAGCCGTCAGCGCCTATCGAATACATAGTAGTTGGTTCTGGTGCTGGCGGTGGTCCTCTCGCCGTCAATCTTGCAAAGGCGGGGCATAAGGTAGTTTTAATAGAAGCTGGCGGTGAGGATGCCGACGATCTGATCTCGGTGCCATTATTCAGCCCTGTGGTTGGCGAAGATCCAAGAGTGAGATGGGATTACTTCGTCCGGCAGTACACCGACGAAGCGCGTCAAAGCCGCAATAGTAAGTACACCGCTGACCGAGGCGGTGTGTTGTATCCACGATCGGGTACGCTTGGCGGATGCACTGTGCATAATCTGATGATTACGATTTATCCAAATAACAGTGACTGGGATGCGATCGCGGAAAATACTGGCGACCCCAGCTGGAAAGCCGAGAATATGCGAAAGTACTTTGAGCGGCTTGAGGACTGTCGCTATGTTGAGCGACCAACAAGTACCGACAACCCAACACGTCATGGATTTGATGGCTGGCTGACAACCGAGATTACCGATCCCGCGCTGTTCTATAAAGACAGCAATATGCAGCGGATATTACTCAGTGCTGCCATTGAGGCTGGTGACAAAAGTCTACTTGACGCATATTTACGCCGGGAACTCGATCCAAATTCTTGGGCGCGTAGCTTGCGGGATACCGAAGGGTTCTACAACGTCCCACAAGCGACTCGCAATGGTCGGCGGCGCGGTCCGCGTGACCTGATTAGAGAGACTGCTGCCGCCCTCCCAAACAACCTGATTGTTAAAACGAACACCCTAGTAACTCGCGTGGTTTTCCGTGGTCGTCAGGCAATTGGTGTTGAGTACCTTGAGGGCGCTCATCTTTATCGCGCCGATCCCCAGGCTCCGACCGATGGACCCGAACCCGGACGAAGAAAGGTAATGTATGCTTCTCGCGAAATCATCCTGGCGGCTGGTGCTTTTAACAGCCCGCAGATTCTCAAGCTCTCCGGCATTGGTCCTGTTGATGAACTGCGTAAACATGGCATTAAGCCAATCATTAACCTTCCAGGAGTTGGCGAGAACCTGCAAGACCGCTACGAAATCGGTGTGATCACGCAGATGAATTCGGATTTGACCCTCACTCAGGACTGCACCCCAGGACAACCGTCAGATCCTTGCATGGCTCAGTTTGAGCAGGGTCAGGGAATTTATACGAACAACGCCGTGTTCGGTGGTCATATTCGCAAGTCCGATCCAGCGCGACCAGTTCCCGACCTCTTCATCTTTGGCTTACCTGTACCATACCAAGGCTATTATCCTGGTTGGTCTAAGCCCCTCTCAAAAGTGGGAAACCAATTCAGTTGGACTGTTCTGAAAGCGCACACCCGTAATCGCGCCGGAAGCGTGAAACTGCGCTCACCTGACCCACGGGATACTCCTGAAATCAACTTCCATTATTTTACCGAAGGCGACGACATCGAAGGCGAGGATCTGGAATCGGTAATTAAGGGTGTCGAATTTGTGCGTCGCATGAACGAGCGGATCGCGGATATCTCAAAAGAGGTGGTTCCCGGTCCAACGGTTCAATCACGCGAGGAGATTATCAGATTTGTGGAGGCTGAGGCGTGGGGTCATCATGCCTCATGCACTAACAAGATGGGTCCAAAGAATGACCCAATGGCTGTGGTTGATAGTCAATTCCGCGTTCACGGTACGCATAATCTGCGTATCGTAGATGCTTCGGTCTTTCCGCGCGTTCCCGGCTACTTTATCGTCACACCGATCTATATGATTAGTGAAAAAGCAAGTGACGTTATATTAGCAAGTGCTAAAAGTCAAAGGATTTTGCCTGTATATGAAAGTAGGTGAGTATCCTTCAAGCTGCTTACAAAGACAGCGATAGTAAATGCACCCTAAGGGTGCATTTGTACAGTGGATAAGTTTTGCACGCAGCCCTTTGTGGGAAAATTGCTATATTCATAACTATAGTAGAGGCTCGCGCATTCTCAAATTGGCTTGAATTAGGCGATGTCTAGCGACAAGCCGCGATCGCGTCTACGCTTCTCAATTTTCTTCTGCACTCACCCGTTTCGACATCCCAATCATGCGATCGTCTTATCTATAACTGCCTGCTACATATCTGGCTTGATATTATGCTGCTACCAAATTGTTTAACTGCGATTCACACTGTTGAAAGACATAATTGACAGCAGCAAATAGTTTATCTAGTTCATAAATGGTGTATGGAGTAACATTTCTAGTAAACACGTTTTTTTCCAGCTTACCAAACTGCCATGTTCCACCATTAGAAACAATACCAAAGACAATTATTTCCAGTTCTCCATTAAGTCTTTGCGCTGCAATCATTTCTGCTAAACATTGTGCCCAACCACCTTCAAAATTATCCTGCTTTGCTTCTACTAAGATAAAATAAGGCTTGTCAAATACAACTTTCCCTAAAGGAGACTTCTTTGCCAGAATATACTCAGGAAAACCTGATAATTTATTATCAAAAGTGAGTGCTTGATGGCTCCATAAAATAAACTTGTTGAGATATTGCTTCCAAACTTCTTTGATAACTGGATAAATCAGATTTTCACAAATAGCAGATTCAGAATTATCAACAACTCCCTCCCGCATCACTAATTCTAAATCTTCTCGAAAGTAATTAGAGATATTAAACGCAGTTTCCACAATAAAATTAGCTTCAGTATAAAAAACCTGAAACTCTTTCAGGACTTCACCGATAATTTTGTAACTACTGAAAGCCATATAAACTCCTATCAAATAACTTCATTTAGGCTGATATAAAGCCTCACCCGTATTAGCATCAAACACAAACAACTGATTTAAATCTAATTCTAAAGTTATGCGATCGCCTGAACGCAAACGCACATCCGCACCTGCTTGCACATTTACCAAAACCCCCAAAGAACCAACTAAACCCCCCCTAATCAAAGTCTCCCTTCCCAAAGGTTCCACCACCTTCACCTCAACCTCTAACTCTCCTAACTCCTCCTCTCTGCGTTTTTGGCGCCTTGGCGGTTCGTTAATAATATAAATATGCTCCGGTCTTATCCCCAAATCAAAACCTTGCCCTTGCTGCGGCTTTAACCTCTGCCTGATATCATCAGAAACAGCTAACAACTGACCACCCACATCAAAAGCATTATCCTGAAACTTAGTCGGCAAAATATTCATCGGTGGACTACCTAGAAAGGTGCCCACCATCCGATTAGCAGGACGCGCATAAACACTTTGTGGATCGCCAATTTGTTGAATTCGTCCTTGATTTAGCACCACAATTTTATCAGCCAAAGTCATCGCTTCAACTTGATCGTGAGTCACATAAATCGTCGTAATTCCCAACTTTTGATGTAACTGTTTCAACTCCGCCCTAGTATCATCTCGCAACTGGGCATCTAAATTAGATAAAGGTTCATCAAGTAAAAATACTTGAGGTTCACGAGCGATCGCTCTACCTAATGCTACCCGTTGTTGCTGTCCTCCTGAAAGTTGTTTCGGTTTGCGATCTAGCAGATGTTCCAAAGAAAGCGATCGCGCTACCGTCACCACCCTTTCTTGAATCATCTTCGGGTCAAATTTTCGCATCTGCAACCCAAAAGCGATATTTTGTGCTACCGTCATATGCGGATATAGCGCGTAATTTTGGAACACCATCGCTACATCCCGCTGTCTTGCTGGGATATTGTTTACCAAGCGATCGTCTATAAACAGTTTGCCAGAAGTTGCAGATTCTAAACCAGCGATCGTCCGCAGAATAGTAGACTTACCACAACCGGATGGTCCCACCAAAACCCAAAATTCACCATCGGGAATTTCAAAGGTAATATCCTCGATAGCGGTGACGTTGTTAAACCTGCGTTTTATCTCTTCTAAACGAACATTTGCCATTGAATTTAAGAGTGAGGAGTTTTATTCAAGCAATGCTATAAAATCATCCCTTGAAATTTCAGCATCACGTAATATTTTGCGTAGCAATCCTTTGCCAATAGTTTTACCAGCATGAATAGGAATAGTTGCTACGCGTCCATCTTCATGTTCCATACGTACATGACTACCTTTTTGACGCACCACTTGAAAGCCTACTTTTTTCAAAGTGTTAATAACTGCGTCTCCCGTTAAAGCGGGTAGTTTTGGCATCAAATAACTACCTTTTGAATACCGACAAATTCCGGTATATTTTCATCACTTTCGGCTGATAAACATAATTCAATTACTTCTTTCATATTCGCCATCAACTCGTCTATTGTTTCTCCTTGGCTATAACAAGCTTTTAGATAGGGAACTTCCCCAATATAATATCCATCTTCGTCACGCTCAATGATGACGTAAAATTCGCGTTTGCTGGTATTTATCGTCATATGTATTTACCCGTGTTTATTTTGCATTAGTCCAAGCTGGATGAGAAAATAAAGAAGCAATCACACGCACTCCGCGCAATTGATTGGAAAGCGGTAAATGACCTTTAGGGGCGCTAATATCCCAAGTAAAACCATTGGGATAACGTGTCCAATTATTGCCAGACTTCCAGCCAATTTTTGCCCAGAAATTATCCCAATTTTTACCTAATCCCAACCATATTTCTCGTTGCACAGAAAAGCCAAATTTGCCTTCTGAGTGGACTAACCACAGATGATTAATTGTGTGTAAGTCAGTCGTGGGGAAATTTTCCACCTCAGTAAAATATAACCATTTTCTTTGGACTGCCGTTGGTCCTGCTAATTCACACATTTTTTGCAAAGTCATGCGATCGGCTGCTTGGAAGTCTTGAACGGCGAGTAGTTGTTGCAAGGGATTGTAATCAATCCCTGAGTCTGATTTTAGAGGTACAATTCCCTCAGGGAAATAGGAAAGCAGAAATTCTTTTGCCTTGGGTGCATTAGAGTTGTAGAGGACTTGGTAGGCGTTGCCATCAATCCACGTTGCTTTTGTTTGACGACGTTTCAGTAAAAACTCCATCAACGCGTTCAATCCTTCATCACCGAGGTCTAATAGCTGTAGAATCAGTTGTTGTTGGACGCTAATAGACCCAGCCATTAACTGTTGAAGCAGGGAGTCGATGTCACTAGCAGTGCCTGGTACAATCATTGGGTCTGTCATGCAATTTCCGGAGTGTTAGCGTTTAGGAGTGAATAACAAGCGATCGCTTACCTGTGCGTTCTGTAAGGTGAAGCATTGATAGCGAAATGTAGTTTACTATTTTTGAGCGTACAAAAAGCAATGGTTTCACTGAATCCCTTAGCTTTGTTCCCAATACTTCACACGGGCAATAAAGGTAAATTTTGCGCCTCATAAATGGGTAAAAACAAGACACAGTAAAATCTGCCGGAACTCCAAAGAACCATTTTCTCACTTTGAGTGGCAGCGTATCGATTAGGAGTGTGTGATATATGTACGACAAGATTACCCCCCCCACAACCGGAGCAAAAATCTCCTTTTCTAACACTGAACCGATTGTGCCTGATAATCCAATTATCCCCTTTATTCGGGGCGATGGCACAGGAATAGATATTTGGCCTGCTGCCCAAAAGGTACTTGATGCTGCGGTAGAGGTAGCATACAAAGGTACGCGAAAAATTAGCTGGTTCAAGGTTTACGCTGGCGATGAAGCGTGTGATTTATACGGAACATATCAGTATTTACCAGAAGACACCTTGACGGCAATTAGAGAATATGGCGTTGCTATCAAAGGACCGCTGACAACTCCCATCGGCGGTGGAATTCGTTCTTTAAACGTGGCATTGCGGCAAATTTTTGACCTTTACGCCTGCGTGCGTCCTTGCCGCTATTATGCGGGTACGCCCTCACCGCATAAAAATCCTGAGAAACTCGATGTAATAGTTTATCGAGAAAATACGGAAGATATATATTTAGGGATTGAGTGGCGACAGGGAAGTGAAATAGGCGATCGCCTCATTAAAATCCTTAACGAAGAACTGATCCCCGCCACCCCAGAACACGGTAAAAAGCAAATTCCCCTCGATTCTGGTATTGGCATCAAACCCATCAGCAAAAAGGGTTCCCAGCGCCTTGTACGGCGTGCGATGAAACACGCCTTGCTATTGCCCAAAAACAAGCAAATGGTGACTTTAGTGCATAAAGGCAACATTATGAAGTACACCGAAGGCGCTTTCCGCGATTGGGGTTATGAATTAGCAACCAGCGAGTTTCGCAACGAGTGCGTCAGCGAACGGGAATCTTGGATTTTGAGTAATAAAGAGAAGAATTCCGAAATCTCTTTGGAAGAAAACGCCCGGATGATTGATCCTGGGTACGATGCCCTTACCCAAGAAAAAAAAGCGCAAATTGTCAAGGAAGTTGAAACAGTTCTTAATGAAATTTGGTCAACTCACGGTAACGGCAAGTGGAAAGATAAGGTGATGGTCAATGACCGCATTGCTGACAGTATTTTTCAACAAATCCAAACTCGACCGGATGAGTATTCGATTTTAGCGACGATGAACTTGAACGGCGATTATCTGTCTGATGCAGCAGCAGCGATCGTTGGTGGATTGGGGATGGGACCTGGGGCAAATATTGGCGATGCTTGTGCGATATTTGAAGCTACCCACGGTACTGCACCGAAACACGCCGGCTTGGATCGAATTAATCCCGGTTCGGTGATTTTGTCGGGGGTAATGATGTTGGAATATATGGGTTGGCAAGAAGCAGCGGATTTGATAAAGAAAGGATTGGGGAATGCGATCGCGCAAAGTCAAGTTACCTATGATTTAGCGCGGATGCTAGAACCGCCGGTTGAACCATTGAAGTGTTCGGAGTTTGCGGAGGCAATAATTAAGCAGTTTAAGTAATTATTAGTCTTGGTAGGGTGCGTTAGACAAAACGCTGTAACGCACCTTTTCAATCAGTATTATTAGCGTCTGGCTGTTCATCAATTGCTTCATTTGTTGATTGTTCAGGAGTTTTTTCTTGGGACATACTATCTAATAAGCCAGCAGTTTTTAGCAGATTTCTAAGCAAGCCAATTTTTAGGTCTTTATTACCGTGAATTGGTACAGAAATTCGTGATGCAATTCCAGCTTTGCCATAGATATGATGACTACCTTGAACTCGCAATAATATCCAACCGTTAGCTTCTAACAGCTTCGCTAACTGTTTGCCAGACATCGAGTTCATACGGCAATTTCTATAATTCTAGATTGATCGGTCGTTTCCAGATTTTCAATATCAACCGATAGACAACCTTCTATAGCTTCATAAAGATTCTGTAGCAATTCTTCAAAAGTGTCTCCTTGAGTGGCACAACCTGGAATAGCAGGCACTTCAGCCCAATATCCGCCTTCTTCAGCCTCATGAATGATAACTTTAAGTTTCATTTCCGGCATTACCTCCACTGATACTAGCTATTATTGACAGAAAACGCATAATTACCGTCTGGGAATCTTATTACGGGAACCCAGAAAGGTACACCGTGCCATCCTGCCCCAGTTGGGTCAATATCACCCCTAAGTCGAGTCATCAATAATGCAGGATGATTAGGGGACACTCCATAAGGTAGTTTACCAAGATTACCTGGTAGCACACTGCCAAGCTGTTTATATTCTCTGGTTGATGCCTTTTTAAGGTTTGCATTTCGGTTGACAATAACTAACGTGCCAGTATTTTGATAATTGGCTAAATCTCTTAGTGCTGACATCGCTTGTCTAACTAACTCATCTTTCCAAGCTCCGCTCGACTGCGGTGTTGCAAATTCCAAATTTAGAATATCTAATATATCGTCAATTGTAACTGTATATGGATGTTTATCTTGAGGATACTTCGTTGAAGAAAGATAATTATCTATTATTTGAGTTTGATTATTTAAATCATTTGCATGTGAAATTGGCAGGGAAGGAAAATACTGCCTACCTCCTTGATATTGCACCAATTCAACTGTATTTTCATTTAAAACATTGCGTCTAGTTGGTCTCATTCCTCTTTGTCGCAAAGGTATTAAATTAATAGCTTGATGGGTAATTTTACATTGTTCGCGTACTAAATTATCACTGGTATGAATATGAAAAAATCGTTCTGCTAGATGTTGAGGTAAGTAAATGCGAATAGCAGGGAGTTCATTTTGACGATATCCATACATACGAGCGTGTTGTAAAACCGTATCCATCTGTGGTTGGATTGCGTCTCTACCATAGTAAGTAACGAGAAGATTTTTAACAGTGACTCCACGTCCTATCTTTGTTCCACCAATGTAAAGAGTATGCTTACGTGATGGACTAGGGCTAATACCTTCACCTGTATGAGAGTTAATTTCTATTACATCGGTAGAGGCAATTCGTCTATCTACTTCTGCAATCACATTATCAAAGGGTGGAATATCATCAAAAGTTTGCACTAATTCAGCATAGGCATTTTGTAAACTTGTTCTTAGATGAGGAGATATAGAATTTATTGAATTACTAACTGCAATTCTTAATTGGTTTATAAATTCATTTTTAAACTGTTCTACTAATTGTGTTGCCAGAGTATGATCACCCTGCTTAAAGCTAGTATGTAATAAATATGTATATTTCTTTCTATTTCCCTGTAGTCTGAGAATTGCTGCACCTAAGAAAAACACAAGTAAAGATTGCTTTACAGTATCAGGTATTTGATTGCTATTTCTTAATCTATCAAGATCAATGTTAGGTACTGTACGAATATGCCTTGAATTTTGGAAATCATCATCGCCAAAAAAGTAATTACCACCAACATAGCCTGTTCCCGGTTCAGTTATTACCACAAAGTCAGGTCTAAACGCACTTTGAATATCCTGTAATAACAGTGCTTGAGGTGTAGCAGTAGTCTGTAAATAAGCATGACAATTTAAAATACCTCTCAAATGGAGGATTTCACGATTAACTGCACTTGTCGGTTTATTTTGGTCATTTAAATTTGTGTCTAAGCTTGCTTGATCAGCTTCATCATCAATAATCATTACTGAGTGATTTTGCCAGTTTAACGGCTGTACTATATCAGAAACTCTTCTTAGATTTTGTGAATGTTTAGAAGATACTAAAACCAAAGGCAAACCATGACTAGCTCCAGGATTATTTAGAAACTGTTTTTTACCAAAAACTTGAAAGCTGTCTAATGATGATTTGATGCGTTCAAGAGTTTGCTCATAAATATCATTCAAATTAGAAGTCATTACAATAAAATTTGTATATCCATTATCTGCTGCCAGAGCCATAGTAGTGAGAATAACTGATGTCTTACCACTTTGAATATGACCATAAATTAAGCCTTGTGCAACACCTATTTGACCAGGAGACAAACATCGGTGGAATATTTCCGAGGAAGTTTGCAGTATATTGTCAAAATCATCGTAAGAAATATTTTCATCATCATGCAAATATTCACGAAGATTAGTTATGTTATCACCTTGACAGTTATTAATAGCAGCCATAATTCATTCTCTCTAAAATTAGATTTTAAATAGTTGTTTTACAGTTTAAGAATATGTTTAGCAACAGCTAGAGTAAGGAGGAAGCTGACAGCATTGGCTAACTGTTGTTGCTTATACGTAATTCCCCCTACCTTAGAAACATCTGTCGAGCCACAAAATGTAAACCAGTCAGGAAGTGATTGTAAACGAGTGGCTTCCCGCAATGATAAACCTCTATCTTGCTCTGGATGAACTATCATACTTTTCCTGTAGTTACCTATGGTTATAGAAGGTTCATCTAATCTTAAGCGTCTGTAGATATTACTGTGGGTTCTCTCAATGTCAGCGTAGTTATCCATCATGTGACGAATATTCTGCCAGTTTCCCCCTGCGGGTATATGTCTATACCTATCAATAACATAATCAGCCTGTTTTGAGATAATGTGACCCTCAATCTCCCCTTTAGGTGACATTTCACGCATCTGTCTCAAAAACTGATTGGAATCTAGCTGTTCCTCAGTCGGTTCATCATAGTCGTGAATTACTTTACTTTCACCATTTTCGACCACAGGTAAGTCAGCGATCGCGTCACCCACAGTTACGTAATCATATTTACCTAGCGGTCCGTGAGTAGGAACAGGAAAAGCTCCCCATTCACCAAAATCATCAATTTTATATCCTAAACTTTTATGTAATCCCAACAAAAAAAATCTATTCCTATGTTGTGGGACACCATACCAAGCAGCATCTAGCACTGCGGGAAAAAGAATATATCCAGCATCACTAAATTTTTTTGCTATATGCTCAACTACCGTTAATTTATTTTTACTTTTACTTGATCGAGGTGTCCAAAGAATACCTTGCACATTCTCTAAAAGAATAACTTTTGGTGCTAGTTCCACAGCACAGCGTACAAAAATATCAACAAGTTTGTTATAAGGATTATCTGGATTCCAAGAAGCTCTATTCGACTGCGAAAATCCTTGGCATGGAGGTCCTCCAATTAATACATCGACTCCACCAGCTTTTGTGACTGATTCTTGAACAATAGTACGACCAGAACTTTTAGTTAAATCTGTAGGTAAAAACTTATTAGGACAACAGTCATCGAGTCTATTGTTTGAGACTTGAGTAAAATATCTATAATTTTTCTCTATACTTTTTAAATAAATTGGCTCAAGTTCAGCAGCCTGAATTATTCTAAATCCATACTTCTGATTTCCCGCCATTAGAAAACCAAGACCCATTCCACCTGCGCCTGCAAACAAATCCACCACCCTAAGCTCATTTCTAAATTGCTTGAGTACGCCCAACGGTGAAGCCGTTTCTGGTATGAGACTAGAAGAATTATTCAGTTGCTTATCTTGTTCGTTGCCTAATTTAATATTTGCTCTATAACGAACTCGTGAACCTGGATTACAAGCTGACTTACGCATTCAATATTCAGTCTCAAAGCAATTGCGTCCATGATTTTACACCCATAGGACTTAAGAAGGGATGTAATTGTCCTAACTCACCCGACATCCCACAAAAAAGCGATCGCCCCTTCTCAACTTTCCATATTTAGTGCGCGACGGCGGACTTTGTACGCACAACGCCGCGATTACGAACATCGCCAGGTACAATCACAACAAGCGATCGCACCCTCATCTCACTGCGACAAATCCCCAAACCTTTCTTGATACTGCCTCAGCATCGCTTCGATTTCCGCCAGTCGCTGTTCTGCTGACTCTGCCAGTTGGCGTTCTTGTTCCGCTCTTGGCGTTCTTGTTCTAATTGCTGCGAAATCTCAGTATAGGAAAAAAACTTACTACCATCCGGGCGATAAATTTGTAACTCATCCCCAGACATATCAAACCGAATACTTAAGCGAGGGCTAACCCAGTTATCCATCTGCCCAAGCGCATCCAAGCCAAATTCACCCCGTAGCCAGCCACTAATCGTATTCTTTTCTGGGTCATAAATGTAATACTCTTCAACTTTGTAGCGCTCGTAGAAGAGTAGCTTTTTATTCATTTCTATTTGATAATTACTCGGTGAGAGAATTTCAAACACTACCTGGGGAGGAATTCCCTCTTCTTCCCATTGTTTATAAGAACCTCTGTCACCCTTAGGTCTACCAAAAGCTACCATGACATTAGGAGCAGTAACGATTGTATTACGTCCTAACACCGGATACCAAAATAAATCCCCAGCTACAAATACGTTGGGGTCATTAGTATACATCCAATTAAAGTTTTGCTGAATCACCAAAATCCAGCGAAACTGCTTTGTATTATCTGCGATTGGCTTGCCATCAGTTTCTGGGTAGATGACTGCTGATTGGTTTGGTGATTCAATTTGAGAAACCATAACCTCAGTAGAGCTTTGCGCTTCCTGATCTCAAACCTAGCATAGGGCAGGGTAAATACTTTTAAGTTATTTGGCAATGCTATGTCTTTGAGTGTGAACTATGATAACGTCCTTAGAATATTATTTAAATATTCAGTATCCTATAACACTTTACCCCGATTCAGAGGGGGGATATGTAGCTCAAATTAAAGACTTACTCTTGTTGTCTCACCCAAGGTGAAACCCTGGATGAGACAATGGCAAACGTCAATGAGGCGCGGGAATTGTGGTTTGAGACAGCGTATGCACACTCAGACGATATTCCTTTACCCAGCAATGATAATAGCGGAGCGTGGTAAGGTGTTGGTGAGAATGCCTAAATCTCTTCATCGTCTATGGTGTGAGACTGCTGAACACGAAAATGTGAATCTCAATCAATACATTGTGTCAATGTTTTCGCGCATAAAACAACAAATCAACCATTTATATGCGATGATCGCCTCTGATTGTTTTTAAGCAAGCAAAACACAATAGTCATTAGCAGAACAGCATTTACTGCTGATGGCTCTGGCACTTTCTTGATTTCCAGCCCCGCTCCTACGGGGGCAAAGCAAGAACTATTTACATTTTGATGATTATTAGCAACACCATTGCCACCAGGCATAGTAGGGCAGACGGTAGGGCTAGGGCTAGGAGGAGGGGTAACACCAGGTGTTTCTCCGGCGTTGGAAACAAGAGTCCTTATTGGGGAGGAACTATCTCCACTACCGCCACTATCTCCATTAGACAATAGAAATAAAAGCAGTCCTAGCGGAAGAATTCCTAACAGCCAACTAGGGAACCCATTACCAGAGCCACCTGGAATCAAGCCATATCCTTCTCCCGCGCTAGGAATATCAAGGCTTATCGCTTCTGGCTCCAACGTTACTAAAGGACCACCCAAAAACGCATTTCCTTCTAAACCTTGCCCGTATAACGAATCAAACTCATTCGGAATTCCAGCACTCGGACGCCCAAATTCTCCTCCTTCGGGTGAGAAGGGAACGGAAAGTATATGTAAAATGCTGTCTTTGAGTACATTCTCATTTCCTGCATTCAACGCTTGCAACCCTCTAGAGAAGTTACCCAAATAATACTGTGTCACCTCTTTTGGCAAACCCAGAGACTGAATCTGCTGCTCAAGGTTGGGAATTTTTGATACCTCTTCTAAAAGCAGACGCCCGTAAGAGTATTTCAAGTCCAGCAATCCACTGCGGAGGCTGAGTGAGTTATTGTCTCCCGATAATGGGGACCAATAGAAGTTCTTGGTTATCAGTCCCAGATTTTCTACCGGAGTCCGACCAATTTGTTGCCCAAGAAGATACTGATAGCCATCCATAATGTTTCTGGCATCGTTTTTCCAGAACGAGGAATATGGAACTTCTCTTAGACGGGGATTGTTACTGTAGAACGCAGAGAAATTGCGGTAGTTTTGCTCTCCACCTGCTGCACGCATCAGAAGGTTAGAGTAGCTAGTTTTGTTATTTGCTTCAACTAATTGTTGGAGTACCTCTCCAGTCTTGTTGCAAGCAAGTCCAAATCCTGTAAGACACCCAGGAATGACTTGCATCTGACTGAGACTTTCCCCCGACAGCTGGTACTGGAGATAATTTTGCTCCAGTCCAGGTTGAACACCATAGCGCCCTATATTCAGTTGAGCGGAAGCAGGCTGAATAACTGCCATTACTGCGAAGAATGAAAACGCAACCCTATTTACGACTGACTTCAACACAATTAACCTCAAACAAATAAAATTGGACTCAACCTAACGGACTTGGCTAGAACCCAACTTATCGGGCGAATTGATGTTTATGGTGATCCCCGTACCCTTGAGTTCTCCCTCTCTAAGGGGGTGGTACATTACAAAACTACGGCTGGGTTGGTCAAAGAGATAACCACGGCGTGAAGGCTGTATCTTCCCAGAGCGTACTAGGGATATGAAAGTCTCCAAATACCTGCGTATACTTTGACGGTTCTCCTGGCTTGTATTTGTATAATTCTCAATCACCGTCATGAAGAAGTCCAAGCTGCGGTTCTCTTGCCCCTCAATCAAACTACCCTGGTCGAGGAAAGAACTTGCTATGAGCTTTCCATCCATCTGTTGAACCTTTAAGAGGGTGTAATAGCGCCCCTCCTTCTTACGGTCATTTACATAACAAACCCACGAACCGTCACGACTTTGTGTAAAACCTTGCTGCGCCAAATAGGAAATTGGAGAATTACTTTGCTCGCTTAATGGAGGTAACAAACTCTCCACTGCATCAAAAGAGCAAATCTTCTGTGTTATTTTCTCAGGGGAAGCAGTCGGAGCCTCCTGTGAATAAGCAACATTAGATACAGCAGCTACTGCATATATAACGAAAGCCGCTGTGCCAAAAAAGCGCACAAACATATTCATTGAAAATCTCCGTTAGATAATCCGAAACAACAAGGTATAGCAAGAGAAATTGCTAGTCTTTGTCAAAAAACGTTTATCACTAACGGGAACACATAACGTTACGCTTAACACTTTGCGTAGCTTGATTTCTAGCCGGAAAATTCTCAGTTGAAGATTCTAGGACTTACGCATTGGCAAAAATCTGATGTGTGGGCATAGCCTTACCAGCACGGCTTACGGAAGATAAGCTTGGAGAGCTTTCCCTCCGTATTCTTAATTAGGTCTGATTCCATTTCTTTATGCAATGCCTGGGATATAAATACGAAAAAATACCCTTGACGATCGCCCACAGAATAGACAGCGGGACTACACAAACAGGGTGCATCGTGTTGTTAGTCCATATAGCTGCATATTTGTAAAGTGCGTAAGTACTAAATTCCTAATTTCCGATGAAGTTAGGATGCGTAGACGCGCAGCGGTGGGACAGCGCTCTTGGTAGGCTATCCCTTTCCTTACTGAGACGCTAAGCGAACGTGCCGGCTCTCTTGACCCGTCCCTTGCGCGTCGAGTGCGATTGAGAAGGGCTTGTAGCCAGACATCGCTCCCATGCTCTGCAAAAATAGCCAAGATTTACAAAGTTAGTACCGGGTAACGCCTCGGAAGGCTACTTTACAAAACACGATTGTCATAAGCGTCGCATTTCTTAAATATCAAATAAACTTTTGAGGCATTATTGATAGTGGTGCTTGATGTAAGATTCATATTTCGTTATATATTTTTACCATAGGGTATCTCCCCTTATCTTCCAACTTAAGAGTGATATTTTTTAGCTGCCTTCAGGCATAGCTGAAAAATATTAGTCTCTTTTTTCTACCGAAGGATATAATTCGCAGTAGCGATCGCTCGTAGAGGCTGTAATGGTGATATTGAATGTGCGCTTTGGCGAGGATACAGAAATTACCCGCAGCGCGATCGCAAACACCGAACGGCAAAGAGACGTACCTGGTTGATCTCCGTGGATTACAGGATAGTCGAGGCTTGCGTTGCGGCTAGCTGGTTTTTTATGTTTTAATGTCGCCCCTTCCCACACAAAAAGCGTAGACGCGTAGCGATGAGGCAGCGCTCTTGGTAGGGGAGCCACTGCGTTGGTAAGGCAGCGCGCAGAAAGACGGTTTCCGTCGAGAGCGACTGCCGCAAGGGTTCCCCGGCAGTCACGCATGTGGCGTTTTCCCTCCGGGAATACATATTTGTACGGCTTCAGCAACGCTTTTATTTCAAATACTTGCTATTTCTAACTTTTAACTCCGCGCCTCCGCGCTTCCGCGCCTCCTCACTAATTAAGGATACGTGTAGCCATTAATCTTAACCCCACCATACTGTCCTGGTGTCAGGGGAGGAACTGCAAGATTAGACTGAGGTGATTGAGTTGGCGCCAAGCTTGGATTTACATTGCCGTTACCATATCCTACTTGGTTACTCGGCTGGACAATACCTTGATTCAAAGTCTGGACAGAGTTTGGTCCAATATTAGTCGGTGCAGCATAGGTTCCAGGCGATACCGCTGATGTTGGTGTTCCTACGCTAGGCAATGGCTGAACATTATTTAAGTTACCGTAGGGATTTTGCGGCTGATTCGTTACTGTCGGCTGATTGTAACTTGTCCCCAAAGGCTGAGTACCAGAGAAGTTAGTGTAGGAATTTTGCGGCTGATTCGTTACTGTCGGCTGAGTGTAACTTGTCCCCAACGGCTGAGTACCAGAGAAGTTATTGTATGAATTTAACGGCTGATTCGTCACTGTTGGCTGAGTGTAACCCGTTGCCGGAGATATGGGAGCGTTCCCATTTGTATTCAACCCAGTATTTGGTGAGATCTGGTTGGGTAAGCTGTTGCTGGGTAACGTTTGCCCAATAGTATTTGTCTGGGTAGAAGTAGCACCATTTAAGCTTGACGGCTTCTGGCTTGTCAATTCGCTGAGTGCTGCTTGTAAAGCGCTGATTGGGGCAGGATTTTGACTTTTGTTGGTTTGATTAGCTGATCTAGTCCCCAAGAGAGAGGAAGTTGCTGCTACTCCGGGTTGTTCAGACGATGCAGCTGAGGAATTGACACCAAATAACTGGCTACTACTATTAGCTGTCCCAGCCTGCAATAAATTTTCTGCTTGTACCACAAAGGGATTTGTCACCTTGAGAGCGGGTACACTATCAGGTATTCCCACAGGATTTGATTTAGCATTATCAACAGCTTGCTGTTGTTTGCTATTTAAATCATCTAATAAGCCTTTGCTCTTGTTCGCTTGACTTTTTTCCTTATTTGTGCCTAACCTTGCTGGAAAAATTGCCCGCTCAGAGTCACTAATCAGCACTGGTAAGTTATCAATATCCGCAGCGATCGCTCTATCTTCAGATGAAAGGGAAGAGTCAGTAGCTTTCTGTGCAGCGACTTGGTTGTTGTTTTGCCACTGACTCAAAAAATCTGGGTTTGCCCAGTATTCGCGAATGACCAACCCGACTACAGATAAAAAAATCGCTGTGCCCCAGAAAGCAGGTCGCCCTAAATTCCATAACCTGGCTTTGAGGTAGCGTAAGTAAGCGGGGGGATAACGGCGAGGTGACATGGGTAGTGGAATTTAAATTTACTGGAAAGTGGCAAAACTTTAGGCTTCAGAGCAGTGCTTTCCCTGCTGGAGCGATCGCTAGTGAATTCAGGCGCTGAAAGTGGCATTTTTCTTTCTTGGTATCTAGCCAATCACCCTAAATCAAGTTGTTCGAGCTTACAAGTCAAGTCTGAACAAGCGAGGAAATATCTCACTTGAAGTTGCATTGTAATTCAATCCTAACCTTTAAACAGTTATTTAGTCATTAAGAATGCAGATGCATTAGTAGAAACTTTACTTTTTTTTCACCTGCGAGGGGTTCTTTTACGAGAAATTCTAGGTTAACTTGCACCGCAGACAGATACAAGAGTAAAGCAACTCATGCTCGGTTTTTGCGCCTTGGTCACTTTGGATATCATCTAGAGTTGAAAGCTGCTCTAACTTTATTGTTGTGGGTAGGCGAGAGTTTAACGTTTTCGCTCCTACCGTACCATCCTATTTAACGGGAGGCTATAGCAATGATGAAAGCTGAAGATATCATGACCAAGGATGTAGTTACCATTCGCGGTTCGGCGACTGTGGCTGAAGCGGTAAAGTTGATGAAAGAAAAAGGAGTGCGTGCTTTAGTTGTGGATCGCCGCTATGAACATGATGCCTATGGTATTGTCACTGAGAGAGATATTGTCTATAAGATAACAGCTTACGGCAAAGACGCCAAAGCAGTACGGATTTACGAAATTATGAGCAAGCCTTGCATTGTCGTCAATCCCGATTTGGGTGTGGAATTTGTAGCGCGGTTGTTTGCTAATACTGGCATTCGCAGGGCACCTGTAATTCAAGGTAAGCTGTTGGGCATCATCTCGGTTACAGACATCTTGACAAAGAGCGATTTTGTGGAATCGCCAAAAGGACTTGTGCTTGAGGATAGAATTCAAAAAGCGATTGAAGAGGCTCGTGCCATTTGTACAGATCAAGGTGCTTATTCTAAGGCTTGTGCTGCCGCTTGGGATGAGGTAGAAGAACTCCAGGCAGAAGCTGCTCATCAGAAAGCTGAAAGCATGGTATCAGCCAAAACCTCTTTTGAGGAATACTGTAGAGAAAATCCCGATGCACCAGAATGTCGGAACTACATCCTTAGAGTTGATCCATAAAGTAAATCTTAAATTCATAGTGCAGCGTGGCGGAAATAACTATCCAGTTTAAAAAGGTTAAAAAGCTTACTGTACAAGCAATATTCCTTCTGCCTCCTGCCACCCTGCATTAGGGTGCGTTAGTCTGCAAAGCGCGCACCACTGATGTCCGCTGCGTTACGAGACTTTCAAAATATTTCATCTATCAAAATTTACTGTAAATTATACCTAACCCACCGTTATTCTCTGTTGAAATTTATCGTCGGGCAACTCGCATCAATAAAAATATACCTGTGCCTAAACCAATAAAGTCTGGTAACCAAGCCGCCATAAAGGGAGAAAGGACATTTGCCTCTCCTAGGGCACTAGTAATAAAGCCAAGTAAGTAGTATGAAAAAATAACTATGACGCTAATACCAAAACTGGTTCCTTTCCCAGTGCGCTGTGGTGTTGTTCCCATAGCTGCACCTACTAAGCCAAAAACTACACACACAAACGGTAATGCTAATTTTTGTTGAATCCGAATTTTGAGTTTACGAATTTTTTTATCATCACCGCCGAGGCGTTCTAGTTCCAATTGTTCTAGCGATTGAGCGATATTCATCTGGTCGTAGTCTTTACTTTTTGAAGCCAGATCAAATGCCGTTCGAGGCAGTCGTAGTTGTTGCTGTTCAAACCGCACAATATTGCGATAAGAACTATCAGGAGCTACCAAATAAATTGTGCCATTGTACATATTCCAGGTGTTTTCCGATGGATTCCATTCACCTGAATCAGCAACGATAATTTGATTAAAACCTTGCTTGGCTTCCTGCTGGGAACGATCTATAATTGTCAAACCTTTAAAGCGCTTGCCATCAAATTGGTCGGCATAATATAAGCGTGTGAGAACTTTTTGCTTACGACCATCGGGTTGCTTGACCTCGCGCTTATCTGCATAAAGGAAGTTATCTTGCTTAGCAATAGGTGGCGCTCCCGATTTTAGCGCTTTCTCTAAAGTAATAGCCGCTTGGTAACTTGATGCTGGTGCAATTTCTTCGTTAAATAAAAATGTCAATCCTGTTACCAGCAAACTCAAAAATACCGCAGTAAAAACCATGCGATAGACACTTACGCCGCAGCCCCGCAAAGCAATCAATTCGCTCTGGCTAGAAAGACGACTGTAGGTCATCAAAGTAGCTAGCAGCGTAGACATGGGGAAGGCTAAAACGATGAATTTTGGCAACGTTAATAAAAAAATTTGCACTGCGATCGTTACTGGTAACCCGGAGTCTACTATTCTCCTTACCAGTTCAAACACAGCGTCAATTGTGACGCCAATTGATGAGAATGCTCCGACACCAAATAAAAATGGCGGTATTAATTCGCTGGTGAGGTAGCGATCCATGATGGAAAAAGGCAGCAGCGAATTCAGGGTATAGAAAGGCTTATATTTCATCATTAGTCATTAGTCATTAGTCATTAGTCATTAGTTATTAGTCATTAATCATTACTCAAAGACAAAAGACAAATGACACATGACTAGATCTGGAAGTTATCGCCCAAGTAGTATTGCCGCACAAGCGGATTATTATATAGTTCTTCAGCAGTACCGGCAGCAAGGATTTGCCCTTCACGCATGATATAAGCGCGATCTGTGATGGCGAGGGTTTCGCGGACGTTGTGATCTGTGATTAAGATACCCATATTGCGATCGCGCAATCTCGCTACAATTTGCTGAATTTCTGAAACTGCAATTGGATCTACGCCAGCAAATGGTTCATCTAAAAGTAAAAATTTTGGTCCCGAACGCCCCGCCGCCAAGGATCTCGCTAATTCTGTCCGGCGTCGCTCACCACCTGAAAGTTGAATTCCTTTACTGTTAGCTACTTTTTCCAAACGCAACTCCCGCAGTAAATTTTGTACTCGCCCTGACCACTCTAATCGTGGCACATTCGTTTGCTCTAGCACTAAAAGAATGTTATCTCGCACACTCAATGAGCGAAAAACGCTCGCCTCCTGCGCTAGATAACCAATACCCAATCGCGCCCTTTTGTGCATTGGCGCTCCCGTAATATTCTGGCTGTCTAACCAGACGTTTCCTTGATCGGGTTTTTCTAAGCCTGTAGCAATATAAAATGTAGTTGTTTTACCAGCTCCATTCGGACCGAGTAAACCGACGATTTCCCCTTGGGCGACAGAAATGTTAACGCGATTGACAATAACTCGCTTGCCGTAAGATTTGTGAACGTTTTCTAAAACAATTTTCACGCTACATGCACCTTTGTTGGCGATTATTCTTAATTAGAACGCTTCAAAGGTGGTGTCTTTGGGGCGGGTGCAGCAGCTCCGCCCTGGTTGGCATCGTTGACTAAGTAGATTGATTCAACCTGCCGATTGTTTTGCGGTAATGCCACAAACCGTCCTTCGTCAATCAGATATGTAACTTTCTCTGCTCTGATACTATTGGCACCCTGTTGCAAAATATAAACATTGCCACTGAAATCAATGCGGCGTTCTTTGCTAAAGTATTGAGCTTGGGCAGCTGTTGCCTGAATTTGCCGAGCCGGATAAACCATTTGCACGTTACCACGCGCTGTTACTACTTGCGTTTTGGCGTCGTATTCTTGTATATCAGACTTAATCTGGAGGGGGCGACCTTGTTGTCCAGATGTTTGTGCTGTGGCGCTTTGCAGTTGGATAGGAAAAGTTAGCGTTCCCAAGAGAGCAACTGGTAACATTAAGGCTAATCCAAAGCGACGCATTTTTAATTTAGGCAATTGATACCGGGGCATGATAGTAATTTATGATTTAAGATTTTGATTTTTACTTTAATTATCTTAAGTACCGTTACCAGGGATGAAATAAATTCTGGACTAGTTGGGGATTAAGTACTGTCTAAAACTATTGACGCTTTCCAAACCTCAATGTTTCGCTACAACACAGCTTTTGTGACTATGCTTTGCAAAAAGCCTGTTTAGATAACTTTTAGAATATTAG
>CAXTNZ010000063.1:0-27937 GCA_964245695.1 uncultured bacterium
GAACTAGACTACAGCACCGTTCCCCAGCAAGCACAGACATGGGTAAATCAACATATCGTTTATACTCACGGATACGGGTTTACACTTAGTCCAGTGAATATTGTCGGTTCTGGCGGATTACCTGATTACTACGTCAAAGATATTGGGGTTAATCGCACTGGTAATCAGAGTTCCTTGCAGATATCAAATCAAGCAATTGCAGCTAGTATTCCCATTGGTGAACCGCGAATTTATTTCGGTGAAATCTCTAATAATTATGTGATGACTGGGACACAAACCCAAGAGTTAGATTATCCCAGCGGTAGTGAGAATGTGTATAACATCTACGATGGGCGCGATGGAATTGCGATTGGTACTATGTGGCGGAGGTTGTTGTTTGCTCAATATCTCAAAGATTGGCAAATGCTGCTAACGCGCAATTTCACACCGCAAACAAAGCTGCTGTTTCGTCGCAATATCAAAGAACGGGTGCAGGCGATCGCGCCTTTTTTACGTTACGACAGCGATCCTTATTTAGTTGCTGCGAATGGGGGAGGAATCAATAGCAAAGGGGAAAATACTTATGTTTACTGGATTCTGGACGCTTACACGACAAGCGATCGCTATCCCTATTCTGACCCAGGAAAGAATAAATTTAATTACATCCGCAACTCTGTCAAAGTTGTTATCGATGCCTACAATGGTACTGTTAATTTTTATGTTGCTGACCCAACAGACCCAATTATCACCACTTTAGGGGCAATCTTCCCCAACCTGCTAAAACCGCTGTCCGCCATACCAGCTAGTCTCCGCAGTCACATTCGCTATCCTGTGGACTTGTTCAGTATTCAATCGGAACGCTTGCTGGCGTATCACATGACCGATCCGCAGGTATTTTACAACCGCGAAGATTTGTGGCAGATACCCACAGAAATTTATGGCACAGAACCGCGTCCAGTGCAGCCTTACTATCTGATTATGAAGCTGCCCACCGCCCAGACAGAAGAGTTTATTTTGCTACTTCCTTTCACTCCTACCCAACGCCCAAACTTAATTGCTTGGTTGGCGGCGCGTTCTGATGGACAGGAATACGGTAAGTTGTTGCTATACGAGTTTCCTAAGCAACAGTTGGTCTATGGAACCGAGCAAATCGAAGCTTTGATTAACCAAGATCCGGTGATTTCCCAGCAGATTACTCTGTGGAACCGCGAGGGTTCAAGGGTAATTCAAGGAAATCTGTTGGTGATTCCGATTGAGCAATCTCTCCTCTACGTCGAACCTCTTTATCTAGAAGCCGAACAAAATAGCCTGCCAACCTTAGTTAGGGTAGTTGTGGCATACGAAAACCGCATTGTCATGGCAGAAACTTTACAAAAGGCAATAGATGCCATTTTTCAGTCAAAGACACCAAATACACCTGCGATCGTCCGTCCTGTGCAGTAAGAGGATAGCATTACTGTGCCCCTACAGAATAACTATTTTAGAGAATAAGTTACAAAATTAACCCTAATTTACAATAGACCTATGAGCATTCCTTCAGTATTTTTCATATCGAACCACAGATAAATATCTGTGTTTATCTGTGTGCATCTGTGGTTCGTTTTAGGCTTATTCAAATTTTTGCTCATAAATCAGCCAACCAGTAGGGGCAAAAGCTAGCTGTGCCCCTACTTCATCATAGGAGGATAACCGTATAATTAGATAAAGGTCTAATTAGATATAAATCAAATCAAAACCTGATAAATTATGCAAAAACAGCAATTTCACATTTTGCTGCGCTTTTTCAAAGCGTTGGCGGACGAAAGTCGATTGAAGATTTTGGGTATTCTAGCGAATCAGGAGTGTAGTGTCGAAGAATTGGCTGTGCTACTGCAACTCAAAGAGCCAACAATATCCCATCATTTGGGGAAATTGAAAGAACTCAACTTGGTGACTATGCACCCTGAGGGTAATACTCACCTGTACAAGTTGGATAGCGAAACCTTGCAAAACATCAGCAAGGAGATTTTTACAAGCGAAAACATGGCGTCTTTGGTTGAGGATGTCGAAAGTGAGGCTTGGGAAAGCAAAGTCCTGAAGAATTATATGGAAGAAGACGATATCAACCCTGCGGACAACAGCTTACGTCTCAAAGAAATTCCTGCTAGTCGTAAAAAGCGCTTAGTAATTCTCAAGTGGTTAGCAAACCAGTTTGAGATGGGAGTCAACTATCCAGAACCCACAGTGAATGAAATTCTCAAGCGCTACCATCCTGATTGCGCTACCTTGAGGCGAGAGTTGATTGGCTACCAGTTAATGCAGCGCGAAAATGGGGTTTACTGGCGGATGGTACAGGTGTAGGGTGCGCCCTTCGCTATTCCTAACGCACCCTACTAATCTTCTTCATTGTCCTAAATA
Source organism: uncultured bacterium (assembly GCA_964245695.1). Lineage (GTDB taxonomy): Bacteria > Cyanobacteriota > Cyanobacteriia > Cyanobacteriales > Nostocaceae > Hassallia. The sequence goes on from CAXTNZ010000063.1 coordinate 2,377, forward strand.
CGCTTGTAAAACTTTCGGATTGCTTTGAATTTCCGCTGGAGTACCATCAGCGAGATTTTGTCCTTCAGCAAGAACCCAAACGCGATCGCACAAGGACATGATCACATCCATATTGTGTTCAATAATCAGAAATGTCATCCCCTCTTCGCGGTTCCAAGTGATAATGCGATCGCATATATCATCAATCAATCTTGGATTTACTCCCGCCGCCGGTTCATCTAACAAAATTAACTTCGGATTAGTCATCAACGCCCTCGCCATCTCCAACAGCTTGCGTTGTCCGCCAGACAACCCGCCGGCGTAATCTTGGGCTTTGGCGGCTAATCCCACCTTTTCCAACAAAAACATCGCTCGTTCTTGAAGTTGCTTTTCTTCCTTTGCTACCAGATGCGGTTGCAACTGCACTTGCCAAAAATTCTCACCAGTTTGTTTTTGCGCCGCCAACACGACATTTTCTAACACCGACAAGCGCGAAAGTGTCCGCGCCACCTGAAAGGTGCGAATCAATCCCTGCTGGGCGATTTTATGTGGTTGTAACTGCTGAATTTGTTCGCCGTCAAAAACCACTCGTCCCTTGTCTGGGCGGATGAAGTTAGAAAGTAAGTTAAATAAAGTGGTTTTACCAGCACCATTGGGACCAATCAACCCAGTGATGCTACCTTTTGCGACTTTAATTTCTGCGTCATTGACAGCTTTGATACCACCAAAACTTTTAGCAAGTCCACTTGCTGCTAGCAGGGGTAATTCGGAAGACTGGTTGATCTGGTTATTTGCCAAGGGTGAGTTCCTCCTTTTTCCCTAAGATACCTTGAGGACGCCAAATCATCAGTATGATCAAAATTAGACCAATTACCATGATGCGAAATGCACCTGATTGCTCAGTAGTCAGATTGGGGAAAATATCATCCAAGTATTCACGGGTGAGGGCATCATAAGCAAAGTAAATCACCGCGCCTAAGATGGTGCCGATATTATTACCAGAACCACCTAGAATCACCATAATCCAACAGTCAAAGGTCAGTTGTGGTTGGAAATTATCAGGGTAAATAGCGCTGAGTTGCCATGCGAAGAAAGCACCAGCGATACCGGCGATCGCACCCCCAAGCATTAACGATTGTAATTTATACCAAAAGACATTTTTACCCAATGCCTTGGGAATTTCTTCATCTTCGCGGATAGCTTTGAGAATTCGACCCCAAGGCGATCGCCCTAAAATTTGCAAGCGCCAAAATACTAAAGCTAATACTAGCAGTGACGACAGCATCAAACCCGCTTTTGGGTTGTAATCATACAACGCGATCGCGCCAGAAATATAAGTCGCTACAGACAACAGTGCAAACAAAATTCCCACTCCTAAGCGCGTGGCGAATTCTTGCTTACTACTTAACTTTTTGGGTGAATCACCAACAGGCGATACTTGGGCGATACGAATCCAGCGCCACAAGGAAAATAAAGTTACCCCAAAAAGCAGCGTCAGCAGCGCAATCATCACCAATCTGACAAACAAATTAGGCGCTGTAGATAGGGGGACAGCATAACTTTGCACACCAAAAGCCCCAGATATCCAAGTATTACCCACAGGTAAATCCTGGTTATTCACTACCAAACGAATCAGTTCCCCAACACCGATAGTAACGATCGCCAGATAATCTTCTCGCAAGCGTAAAGTCGAAAAACCAATCACCAAACCTAACAAAGCTGCCAAACTTGCCCCAATCACTGCCGAAATCAACAGGGGAACGCCCTTGAAGCTTAACAACACTGTTGTATAAGCTCCCAAAGTCATAAAAGCAACATGACCAAAGTTAATTAACCCCGTATACCCCCACTGCAAATTCAGTCCCAGAGCGAACAAAGCAAAAATAGACGTAGAAATCGCTAGAAAAATCAGATATTCAACCATACTAATATTTGCGTATATTTACTTAAAAAAAATCCATCGTTAAGTGACAAAGAAAATTATCTCATCGGCAGAGAAATTAAAAGTCAAATTGTGAAATTCCTGCGTGTTATAACTATGCCAGAAGTTTAAATTGAATGGGGACGCTTGGATTAGGGATTAGGAATTAAGGAAAATATTATCAAGAGTCAAGAGTCAAGAGTCTCCCAACACTTAAAACTGTATAAGGCTGAGCAGGGATCGCTCTTGGCTTAAACTAAACTTGTTTGTGAAAATCACTTAACTGGGGATTTCCCTATGGATGCTACGGCACTTTGGCAACGATACCAAAATTGGTTATATTTCCACGAAGGACTAGGATTTTATCTAGATATTAGTCGAATGCGGTTTGATGATGCCTTCGTAGAATCGTTGCAGCCGAAGTTTGACAAGGCGTTTGCCGATATGGCTGAATTGGAGAAGGGAGCGATCGCCAATCCCGACGAAAATCGTATGGTTGGACACTACTGGCTGCGAAATCATACTTTAGCACCTACTCCAGAACTCCAACACGAAATTGTCAACACAATCGAGCAAATCGAAGCATTCGCCGAAAAAGTCAAAACAGGCGGAATTCATCCTCCTAGAGCACAACGCTTCACTGATATTATCTCTATCGGCATTGGTGGTTCCGCCCTCGGTCCCCAATTCGTTGCTGAAGCCCTCGCTGCCGAATTCCCACCCCTGAAAATTCACTTTATCGACAATAGCGACCCCGACGGCATTGATCGCATTCTGACTCATCTGCGAAACAGCCTCGCTAGCACTTTGGTATTAGTCATTTCCAAATCTGGGGGAACACCGGAACCGCGCAACGGCATGATTGAAGTGAAAAAAGCTTACGCCGGACAGAATTTAGACTTTGCTAACTATGCTGTAGCTATCACTAGCGCCGATAGCAACCTTGATAAATTAGCAAAATCTGAAGGCTGGATGGCAACATTTCCCATGTACGACTGGGTGGGAGGACGCACCTCCGAATTGTCTGCCGTAGGGCTTGTACCTGCCGCATTACAAGGCATCGACGTAGGCGAGATGCTAGAGGGTGCAAAAGAAATGGATGATGCCACTCGCATTAACGATCTCAAACAGAACCCAGCGGCATTGTTAGCTTTGTCTTGGTACTATGCTGGCAACGGACGCGGCGAAAAAGACATGGTTGTCCTACCTTATAAAGACAGTTTATTTCTATTCAGCCGCTATTTGCAACAGCTGGTGATGGAATCTTTGGGCAAGGAAAAAGACTTAGACGGCAACACTGTTTATCAAGGCATCGCCGTTTATGGCAACAAAGGCTCAACCGACCAACACGCTTACGTGCAGCAGTTGCGCGAGGGTGTACCGAATTTCTTTGCCACCTTCATCGAAGTTTTGGAAGACCGTAAAGGCGCATCTCCAGAAATAGACCCAGGTGTCACAGCAGGCGATTATCTTTCTGGTTTTCTCCAAGGAACCCGACAAGCCCTTTATGAAAAGCACCGCGATTCGATTACAGTCACTATTCCCGAAGTTAATCCCCGCACTGTCGGGGCGTTAATTGCTTTGTACGAACGCGCTGTTGGTTTTTATGCCAGTTTGGTCAACATTAATGCATACCATCAACCAGGCGTAGAAGCTGGTAAAAAAGCCGCCGCTAGCATTCTGGATTTGCAAAAACGAGTGGTGGAAGTGTTGCAAACAGAAAAAACTCCCCTTTCTTTGGAGGAAATTGCCCAAAAAGCAAATGCATCCGACCAAATTGAGCCAATTTACAAGATTGTGCGTCATCTTGCCGCTAATCAGCGCGGTGTGGTGTTGCATGGTAATCTTGGGCAACCCAGCAGTTTGAAAGTTTCTCTCGGCGAATAAATGTAACGCAAAAGCACATTTTTGCTAGTTTTTGTTGCTTGTGCAACAATTTTTTATTTTCGGGCATCCTAGATTGAAGAGACTTCAATTTTTAGGATGCTTTTTTTAGGATATTGTGATGAAAAATGTGCGCTCAATTGAAATCCGTCAGTTGGAATCTATCAAGGGAGGGATGACTCAGTTTTTTACTCCCCAAGCTAGTCATGAAACAATGCTGGTGCAGATTCCAGCAAATACAATAGATGATTTGTTTGTTCACAAATCACAAACAGACCAATTATTAGTAGTTAAAGGTCAGTTTGTTTTGGTAAGTTTGATAAACAAGAAATACCAATATCTTGCCTTAAGTGAAGATTACCCAGCAGTAGTAACAATTCCGCCGGGAGTCTTGCATGGAGCAATTAATTTGAGTTCAGACCCATGTGTTTTAGTGAACGCAGTATTGCGTCACAGACCAACCCAAGAACGCGATTATATTACTCGCGCACGACCATTTCCTTACGATTTAGCAGCAGCAGAAGCAGCTTTAAAACAATTAGAAGCAACGCAGAAACAACCTGTATAAAGTAAGTTTAGTTAGTAGGGTGGGCATTGCCCACCTATACATTAATGTAGATATTGCAAATTAATTTATATTAAAAATATAATAATCCTAAATCATTCGTAAAACTCTCTCCCTCCTCTTCCTCTGCGTCCTCTGTGTCTCTGCGGTTCGTTTTTCAAAAGCCTTTATTTCCGAAATAAAATAAAACTGTTAAATCTATTGATACTATGAAAATAATATCAATAGATAGAATTAAAACTATGAATGAATCAACACCAAAACGCCTAGTACGCAGAGGCAGAATATTTCCCGAAATTACCATATCACCAGAAGAACTAGCCAAACGTAAAGCCGAAAAAGATGTATTTCATCAACGTTGTCGGGCGATTTTTGAACGAGTGCGTCCTCAATTCATCGATAAACACTATGGCTGGTATATTGCTGTCGAGCCAGATAGTGGTGATTACTTCATTGATGCAGATAATATGCAAGCTCACAAAAAAGCCCGCGAGAAGTATCCAAATGCTGACCACTGCGTTTTCTGCTTGAATGAAACTGGAGCCACCGGCACCATATGATACAGGGTACATTTGGTGAGAGGGGTCAGTTGTTTTTTGAAATTGAATTAATTACTGCTGATAATTTAAATCTACCTGTGGATGCGATGTTAGATACTGGTTTCACAGGCTTTATCGCAATGAATAAACAAGATTTAGACGGTCTTGATTGGACTTATATTGGTCGAGATGAATTGCGAACCGCACAGGGAGAAAGTTCTTTTGAAGTTTATTCAGGTAAGATACTTTTGGATGAACAGGAGTATGAAATTCCGGTTTTTACTGGAGATGAAATTACAGAAGTATTGTTAGGTTCCGAGTGGTTAAAAATTCTGCCATTAGTAGTAAGTTATCAAGCTGAAATATTGACGCTGGGGTAATTCTTAGCTAGTTGGTAAGTCGCGGAGAAAATAAAAGCGATCGCTTCTCCAATCACTGCCTTTAATTCGTCCCAAGTAGCCTGTTAAAGGTGATGAAAGTTCAATTAATATTTCGTGCATTTCTTGAGGATGTAATTTAGTAGATGAAATAGCACTAAATGCACCATGTAGAGAATCAACACTCGCTCTTTCAAATCCAGTCTTTTCTAAATAGTTTTTCACTAATTCGATAAGTTGCGATCGCAAAGCAATCTGTTTTTCTACTTTATTAATATATTCATCAATTTTATTGTCAATTTGTCCTTGATATAAATATTGCTTCAATTCAACTAAATTTACCGAACCTGGATATTTTGCTTTTAATTCAACTAGCTTTTCTAAAGTCATAGCATTAATAATACTTACTTCCCATTCTTTAGAAGCTTTCAGTGTATCTGAAGATGGCTTACCGGGACCAATTATTAACTTTGCCGAACTTAATAATTGAGATTTACCTAAGTGCATTCCACCAAGCTTGAGCAATTCCTCAACAGTACGACTAGGAATCAGCTTACCTGCCTTACATTCGCAAACAAGGGGATATGGTTGCGAGCAAAATAAGTCTAAACCACCTGCACCACCTTTGTAAGCTTCTTCTATTTTGAATCCTAAAAATTCAAGGCTGCGACGCACGATGATTTCAAAATCTGTCCCAGCTTGATAGTTGCTTTTTTTCTCTTCTTGTTCGATGCTGCGATCGCCTAATTTGGCAATATCATTTATCCAAGCTAAATCTGAGTAGGTTTGCTTGACAAATTGCTCACTACTCCAACCTAAAAAGACTTTGATATCTTGTTCTAATTGTTTAGCTGCTGGGTTGGTGGTAGCGAGGGAAATTAAAGCACTTTGCAATTCTTCTAATTGTGGATGCAGCGGTGGCTGTAAATTTTGTAACTGGTGTTTGCGGATGTTGAAGATGCGATCGCTTAACACCGACTTGGTGTCAGAAACAGTTAAAGGCTGCGGTAAGGCAATAAACTGGCTATTTTCCTTGACATTAACTTTAATCGGTTCAGTTAGCTGATAAACTCGCAAGTAAGTAAGAAAAATATTGTGCCGTTGGACAAGTATTTCTTGTAAAGCTTCTGTTGTCCAAATCGTGAGCGATGACAAAGCAGCTAATGATTCTGCATTGTCCAGAATTTGGCACTGCTCACACGTTGCCCAGGCTTTAATTGAGAAGGTTTCAGTATTTAGTTCGGCAAGACAACTTTGGGCAATAGGCAAGAAACTTGAGTGATAATACCGCTCATGCAGCACGTTTATTGATGCATCTATTGAGCAAAGAGTAAATTTACGCCCTGGAGCAATAAATTGTTTCGGTATGGCTACAATTTCTCGCCCTTGCAATAAAGCCTCAATTTCCGGCGCAGGCAAGCACAAAGCGGTATTAATCACAACAGAATTAGTCATTATTCCTTAAATAAATCCTCTGCACCCACACTTACCACATTCGCAGTTGATACATTTACCTTAGCGTTTCCCTTATCTTCATCAATGGCATCTTCAGGAATTTGTCCTGATGGATCGCTGAGAATTTCACGGATTAAATAATTATCTATTGCTATCCGCTTTTGCACAACAAAATCCATGATTTCCTCTTCCTTTAACTCATAATCTTCACGTCCACGCAAAACAAATAGTATGGCTAAAATTGACTTGATGTCTTCAGCTTTTAATAATACCCATTCTCCACCAAGTTGCGGTGACAATAGTTGACTCAAATACTGTTGAGCTTTAGCAGCATTTTTGCTAATCTGCTTAGAACGAACTAAGCAACCGCGAGTGAAATCAAACTTTTTGTAGTCGATTAAACGGCTCAATGTAGCCTGAACAATCCTCCCGCCAGATTCTTGTAGAATAGCCACACCAATCTTGACAGGTTTTCCATTTTCTTTGCCAACAATTTTAAAGTCAAGGTAGCCTTTGTCTGCTACTTTTGTTTTAACTTCTGTAATCTCTTCAATTTGTACTTGTTCTACAGTTTGACCAATTAGTGTGGAAAAGGCTAACTTAAGGGCTTCAGCAAGTGTGGCTTTATCCTCTATGTAATCTTCTATAGTGTTTTCAATGGCTGCAAGTTCTTTGTCGTAAACAGATTCTACTGGATGTATGTCCTTTGGTGGAGGTTCTGGATCGGTGGGAGCTTTAAAGTTCTCTGCACACCATTTCAAAACTTTTCTGACAATTGGTCTTTCTTTACCCAGTTCTCTCAGTTTTTCTGCATCAAAGGGATATACTGGATGCGGCGGTGTTAATCCCTTTTCGTCATAAAAGTCTTTTAACCACTGAGCAACTAAAGTTATAACATCTTCAGAATTGAGATATTTTAACTCGAGAATTTTCTCACCAATTCTATCTACCACCGCTTCAGCATAAGGCAATACTTTTACTTGCTGAACCCAGGTTTCAGCATACATAGCTGTTAACAAAACACCACTTTTAATGCTGTTATATAAGTCTTTAGCTAAACCAGCAGAAACTTGTGCTTTGGTAAACCCGGCATCACTACATTCAGGGCCATCCAATTCATCAAAACAAACTATTATTGGTTTATAACCACCAATTAAGTCAAGAATTTGACGAACTGTAGAGAAAGATTCCGCTTCTTTATCTTGAGTACTAAGGTTGGCTAAACCCATTGCATCAGCTTTTGACTGGGGTAAGTTTCTGCCAGACAGCCAGTTGATAGCAAAGGTTTCATAACCAGGATCGGGAGAAAGCGTCCAAAGAATTGCTGTAAGAATGTCAGGATTTTCAATGTCAGGCTTAATTGGAAGTACTTTATCCCTCAACACATCAACAACTTTGGGATTTTTAGCCAAGGCTCCCGGAAACTGATTTACTAGTTGCTGAGGTGTGAAGTTTTTGTCATAAGCTTCATTGACTAGAGCAACTGCCAATTCTCGCCACTGACTTACACCTTGGCTACCAATTTGTTTAAGGCTAATTGCTAAAGTTTTTAAGAATTCAGTTTTAATTCGGTTTAAATCTCCACACTCACTCATGTAGACAAACAAGGCACTTCCATCAGCTTGAACGTGCTGACGAATCCTACTGATGAGGTGGCTTTTACCTAACCCTTTTTCAGCGGTGATTGTGATACCAACGACTTGCCGCTTTTTGGTACGAACTTTCTCAATTGCCTCAAAAACAGCGTCTGAAGCATGAGCATTTAAAGAAGGAACATCAGGAAAACCTTTTCCCCAAATATCTTGACTTCTAACTACTAAAGGTCTGTCAAATGGGTTATGGTTTTTGATGGCATTAATTAGGTCATTCGTCATGGATATGGTGTAAATGTGTGTACGAGGTGCAAACAGAAAATTAGGAAAAATTATCCGAATGGGTTTATGAGTTTAAACGCTTGGCATAACAGCGTAATCCACTCACTTCGGTTGTGATCGAATCTTCAATTTTGGCTGGATCGCTGTCTGGCAAACTACCACCTTGTAGTTGCAAAATGTCCTTTTCTTGCATTTCCAACAGCCATTCATTAAAATGTTCACGACTGGTGCGATCGCCTATTTCTCTCCTAATCCGATAAATCGGCACTAAATCATTCAGGTTATAATCCCGATTCAGCTTGTCATAAACTTCCCGCGTAACTTTCTGAAACTCGTCGTAAGATTTAATTGCACTCTTGATACCGTTAATTGGTGCAGACGTACTAGCTACCGCACCATCCATTTCACCAATCCACCTCAGTAACGCATTCGCTGCCCAAGTCCCGACAATAGTGCCTTCAAATTTAAAATCAGCACTTTTCAAACCTTGACTCAGCACCTCTAGACCTTGAGGAGATTCGAGAGAGTACCCTTTTTTTGAGATAGCGATCGCTCCTTTTTTCTCCAATTCTTCAAAGATGCCCTGATAATCTGCTACCTTCTTGCCCTTAGTTACAATTCGCTTTGTCAGTTCACCTTTCTTCACTTCTTGCTTTGCTCCTCCCAAATCCCATAAAGCAAGAAGCAGGCGAGTTTTAGCTTGTGTTTCCATAGTTTGTAATTTTTTTGACACTGTATCCACAATAAGCTTTACTAGTATAGTTCTGGCTAAAACCTTTTAACTTTTGGAAAAATACGGAAATATCTCAAGTTATTTCCTAAATCTTCAGAAAATTTACGTATGTATATTGATACGAACAAGCGACACAGACTTTTTTGCTGGCTCGAATATAAATAAATACACGAAAGTATTTGTGACAAAATTAACTACATATTTCCTGGGGATGAATGCAATCTCTCTCAAAGGCAGGATGAAATAGTGGAGAAATTTCATCATCATTGCAATAAAGCGGTGTACCTGTGCTGTTGTTAGTGAGCGGTAATGTTATTTCGATCAAGAGCAGAAATCACAGGAATTCCAACACTGTTTTTGCAACAGTACGCCTTTTAGCAAATGCAGGGTGAAGAGGAAATCGGATGAACACAACATACCAAGAGCGTAAAATAGTTTCCCGTCTGCTGTCGGTGCTGCTTTCGGCATTGCTAATGGTGCCGTTGCTTAGTAGCTGCGGCGGCGGAGGTTCCAGAACTGCTGCGCCGCCGCCACCCGTAGATGATACCGTTGGTAGAAATGTAAATAATCCTGCCCCTGCAAACCAACCCCAAGCTAAGAAGGGATTATCAACAGGGCAGAAAGTCGGAATAACTTTGGCGGGAGCCGCAGCTCTTTACTACCTTTACAATCAGCATAAAAATGCTGAAAAAGAAGGAGCGCAGGGTAAGTATTACCTTTCCAAGAACGGGCGTGTTTACTACCGCGATGCTAATAAGCAGGTTCACTGGGTAACACCGCCTCCAGAAGGCATTCAAGTTCCAGAGTCGGAAGCGCAACAATATCGAAATTTCAAAGGCTACAACAATAGTCCCACAGGTAAAGATTTAACTGACGTAGCTCCAGCTGAAGCTCCGGCACTTTAAATAAGCTTGCAGTAAGAACTTAAAAGGATAGGAAATAGATTATGGTAGACGACTTTTTGCGAAAGGCGAAGGATTTGCTCGTCGGGTCTAATGACGATCAAGATCAAGATACCGATTACCGCGATCGCGATGTGCGTCCAGCCAGCGAAGACCCATACGGCGACCCCGCAGATCAGTATAACGCCTAGTAACAGTTGATGCGGCGATGAATTAATATTTTTAGCAATGCGATCGCAAGCGCAATAGCAAATCAGGCAGTAGCAATTAACGCTACTGCTTTTTATGTTTGCTTCCACGCCGAGATAGGCTAAAAATCACCAACGTCTGCTAATATTTCCTGCGATCGCTCAATACTTTGACGCACAGATTCTGCGGAAGCACGCAAAGCAGCCATTTCCGTATCAGTGAGATTCAATTCCAATACAGTATCTATTCCACCACATCCCAAGCGACAGGGAACGCCGATACAGATATCCTCTAAACCGTATTCACCCTGAAGATACGCCGAAGAAGGTAACAACCGCGACTGATTCAGCAAAATTGATTCCACCATGACGCAAGTCGCAGACGCAGGGGCAAAAAAAGCACCACCCATTTGCATTAATTGGACAATTTCCGCGCCACCATTACGGGTTCTCTCCACCAAGCGCTCAATTGTGGCTGTATCCATCAATTCTGTAATTGGAATACCGTTCACAGTGGAGTAGCGGGGCAAAGGTATCATTAAATCGCCGTGACCACCTAGTACCATCGCATTGATATCTACAGGACTTACGCCCAATTCCATCGCAATAAAGGTTTGGAAGCGTGCCGAGTCTAACACGCCTGCCATACCCATAATCCGATTGCGTGGTAAATTTGTTGCTTGCCAAGCCAAATAAGTCATCACATCTAAGGGATTGCTGACGATAATGAAAATTGCATCAGGAGAACGAGCGATCACTTTCTTGATTGCTTCCACCACAATCAAGGCATTCGTCTTGAGCAAATCATCCCGACTCATACCTGGTTTACGGGGAATTCCTGCCGTAATTACCACAATTTCCGAACCATATGAATCAGCATAGTCATTTGTGCCGATAATCTTGCGATTATGTGTTTCAATTCCCCTTGCCTCCATCAAATCCAGTGCCAGTCCTTGAGGTACTCCCGGAATAATATCCAGCAAGACCACATCTGCCAGGTTTTTTTCGGCAATGCGTTGGGCAAGGGTACTACCAACCCTACCAGCACCGACGACGGTTACACGAGGTGAATAACATAGCATTGGGGAGGAAAGGGAATAGCTCATTGTTGCAGTGCCTTGGTTAATAATCGAATCTTATTTAAACTCTTCGAGTTGATCCAATCGTAACCACATGTTCGGTGTTGGCACTTTCCCGAACTTCACCTGAGCATAATCACCTTTGATATCTACAACTTCACCCTTAGTTTCAAACAAATAGCTAGGAAAGCGAGTATCACTGGCTTGTGCTTCTAAACTATTTTCTAGCTTTTCGCGGACAGCGCGAACTATATCTCCTCTTTTAACAGGCATGAGTTCCCCTATAACAGTGTATGCATTTATTCAAAATTTTATCTCGCGCCAAGACGCAAGAGAAGTCAAACACAAGTTTTCAGTGCTTCAATATCTGCACCGACAATTTTTTCCAAATTTCTGGTAATTTTTTCAATATTCCAGTTCCACCAAGCAATCTCTAGTAGAGCATTGATCGTTTCATCCTGAAAGCGTTGTCGTAGTGGAGTAGCTGGGTTACCTCCGACGATTGTGTAAGGTGGAACATCTTTAACAATCACAGATTTTGCAGCAACGATCGCACCGTCACCGATTTTTACTCCCGGCATTATCACTGCTTCGTATCCAATCCATACATCGTTACCAATAACTGTATCGCCTTTAAAAGGTAATTCGCTTTCTTTGGGCATTACGCGCTCCCAGCCATTACCAAAAATTTGAAATGGATATGTCGAGAACCCAGACATCTTATGGTTTGCACCATTCATGATGAATTTCACGCCTGTGGCTAACGCGCAGAATTTTCCGATCCGCAGCTTGTCACCAATAAATGCATAGTGGTAAAGCACATTGCGCTCAAAATTTTCCGAGTCTTCTGGGTCATCGTAATACGTGAAGTCCCCAATGATTATATTTGGGTTTGAGACAACATTTTTGATGAAACAAACCTGGGGAAATCCCTGCATTGGGTGTGAAACTTTTGGATCGGGAGCTTGCATCGCCTGGGAAAGAAAAAACAGAGCTAAGAATATTTTGGCGCGAAACTCAATTAATGCTGACACTGAATACAAAAGTGACTTGAGCGCCCACCTAATCTAGTTCGCTGAATTGCTGTCCCACAAATACGACAAGGTTCGCCAGCGCGGTTGTAAACCCAGGCTACACCGCCATAGTTACCGTTGACACCTTTGACATTGAGGAAATTACTAAAAGTCGTGCCACCAGCCTCGATACTAGTTTCTAACACTTGAATAATATGCGATCGCAAACGCTCAATTTGCTCTAACTGCAAATCTATACACAACGTTTCTGGTCGTACTCCACTCAAAAACAAAGCTTCATCAGCATAAATGTTGCCTAATCCCGCCACCACTGATTGATCTAGTAGCGCCGTCTTGATAGGACGGCGGCGGTTTTGCAATTTACCTGCCAAATACTCAACCGTAAATTCCGGTGAAAACGGGTCTACTGCCAGCTTTCCTAAACCAGTAATGATACTTTCTACAGCAACTCCTGGAGGAACCCACCAGATTTTACCGAAGGTGCGCTGGTCAACAAAGCGCAATTCTCGCTCTGAACCAAAGAATAATCTGACCCGCGTGTGCTTGTGTAATGGTTCATCTTGATGCAGCCACAGTAGTTGACCGGTCATTCGTAGATGAACCCCCAGGAAGCCACTGGGGGGAGTGGTGAGTTCGGCTAGGAGATATTTGCCGAGACGAAGCCAAGTGGCGATCGCACTTCCTTTAATTCCGGCAATAAATTCTTCTACAGAAAACGGGTAGGCGATGGTGCGATCAAGCAACACATCTCCACCCGTAATTTCCTGGTTGAGGGTCAATTGATTCAGACCCCGCCGGACTGTTTCAACTTCAGGTAGTTCAGGCACAATTTAACGCGATTCAGTTCCCTGATTCGCATCGCCTACGACAACAGAGCTGCTGTCTCCCGACTCTGGCATAGCACTTGGTTTTTCACCGGCTGTGTCCAAAGGATTGCCCTGACCTGTTGTGCGGGTGCGTTCATCAAGGGTAGTTTGCATACCACCAGAAGCAGTAGGCGTGGTCTTTTTCGACTTCGCCGTCGGTGGTGCGATCTCTAATAACTCATCCTCAGCAAAGTTATTGGTGTTGACGCCAGCGTAATTTGTGTTGTTAAACCGGACAATTACTGGGTATTTGACGGCGCCACCTTTGTCAATAGTCGCCACGGTTCCTACACCCTGAAACCAGTAGGATTCTGGACGGAGGATACGTACCTGAGAACCACGTTGAACCATGAGTTTTTCCCTCTTATTTATCAATCGCCAATGTATACGGCTCATTGATTTCACTCTACAACCTGTTTGTCGCACCTAGAGGCTTTGTTAAGTTATTTGTCTGACTGAGGCATAGCTAATATAGTTGAGGCAATTGGATATCTTTCGCCTTTTTACCCGCTCACTCTATTCCCAATGTCCAATGCCCAATGCCCGATGCCCAAATCTAAATTGGTGTGATATCCTCCTTGACAAAGACCATGTAATCGCATAACTTCAAGACGCAAATACTAATCAAGGAGAACCTCATGCTTTGGTTAAGACAAACACACTGCCCTCATTACCTCTGCCAATACGCAGATCGCTATCTATATAAGTGATATCTAACCAGCCTTGTTGTTCACCACTCTTAATCGGAAAATCAATCGCCGTGAATTTTTTACCAGCTTCAATTTGTTGGATAAAATTTTCAGGATTACTATAGCCGATTAAATTTTTTAAGCCGATGATAGACCGCTCAAATTTCACGCTGACGCGACGCTCTGACACTGGCTCAAATTTAGCAGTGACGCTGACTAAACCTTCGAGTAATGGTAGTCCATAAATTTCGGCTATGTTGTAAACGCTGTTAGTTTCTACGCGAATACACTGAAAAATTTGACCAACTTTGCATAATGGTACGCGATCAAGGTTTAATAGTCCAATGCTAGTGGTGTATAACAGTCGCCAATTGCCATTGAGCAAGTGGAGAGATTCAACCAAAGGGGGTGTAGGGTGATAATCTTCTAAGTTAGCGATCGCGGCTAAGATAGCCTGTTTTTCTGATTGAGTTGCAAGTATTCCGCGATTTTTCCCGGCAATTGCATTAATTAAAGTCGCTTTTACGGTCATGTCCTGTAACCTCAAAAAACATCAGTATTAAAGTTGTATGTATAAAGCCATGTCACTAACTAAGAAGCCGCCAAGGCGATCGCGTACCTCTATTAAATAAAAATTTTTTGACGGATTTTTCGATCAAAGAGTTGAATGATGAACAAAAGAACGCCTAGACCAAGTGATAAACTCTTAATGTCTAATCACAGTAACCTTTTCGTGCCTTCGTCGATATGCTGAATTCTCCTTTACGTGAAGAACCTCGCAACCAACGAGCCGCCGTAATTCCATTAAAGCAAGAGTCCTCGCTTTTGGACTGGTTGCAGTCCACTAATCGTCTGATAGCGCGTGAAGTTCACGAAGCGGACTTTTCAGCTCACCAAGAAGATGTCGAAGCTTTGATGGGTGTAGAAGATGGTGGAATTGACTATGATCTCGATGATGACGACGATGTCGTTATAGAAGAAGATTAGCTTGTGTTTTTGTAGGGGGCTGAGTGGCATAGTCCCCGTAGTTAAGTTTTGTAAGTGTGGAGTGAAGGGAAATATCCGTGGACGCTAAATTATCTCCTGATCTAGGGTTAAACGTTTCTAGCATCGGTCTAGTATCTTTATTGGGTGCAGGACTAAGTGTTGCAGCACTGATTTTGGATTGGATGAGCAATCGCTTACCTTGGCAGGGTATGTCGTTAACCCTGCCACTATTGTTGTCTGCGCTGTTATCAGGTGTGGTGGGCTACTGGGTAGTACCGTGGCTCTCTGCACTCAAAGCTGGGCAAATAATCCGCGAGGATGGTCCCCAAGCGCATTTTAAAAAGGCAGGCACACCAACGATGGGCGGCATATTCTTTGTGCCGGTGGCGGTGATTGTTGGTTGTATATGGTCTAACTTTGCAACAGAAGTGCTTGCAGTTTCCGCATTGACATTAAGCTACGGTTTGATTGGCTGGATAGATGATTGGCAAATTCTCCGCCGTAAGTCCAATAAAGGTATCTCGCCGAAGATGAAACTGGCTATGCAAGTTGGTTTTGCAGCACTGTTTTGTCTGTGGCTAATGTTTAATCAGCCTTGTAATATTACCAATATCGCCTTGCCTGCGTTAGGTTTTTCACTACCACTGGGATTACTATTCTGGCCTTTGGCTGGCTTTGTTCTAGTGGCAGAAAGTAACGCGACTAATCTAACTGATGGCATTGATGGCTTGGCAGCTGGAACGGTGGCGATCGCTATATTCGCCTTAGGTACTTTAATCGCCCCCACATCGCTTCCTTTAATGGTTTTCTGTGCTGCTGTTAGTGGCGGTTGCTTAGGCTTTTTAGCTCATAACCGTAACCCAGCTCGTGTTTTCATGGGAGATACTGGTTCCTTGGCGCTGGGAGGCGCTCTAGCTGCCGTAGGATTGATGACTAACAGTCTGGTAGCACTGTTTGTTATCAGTGGAATCTTCTTCGTCGAAACTCTTTCCGTAATGGCGCAAGTTGGTTACTACAAAGCGACAAAAGGTCCCGATGGTAAAGGCAAGCGGCTATTGAAAATGGCACCCCTACACCATCATTTGGAACTTACTGGTTGGTCAGAACAGCAAGTAGTTGCCGTTTTCTATGTCATTGGTGCATTTTTGGCTGTTGTCAGTTTGGCGTTGGCGTAGCCTCTCCTACGGAGAATCGCTCAATTCTGATGTGTTCAAGGGACGCTTGGACTAGGTACTTCAGTTGAAGAAAAAATTTAATAAAATCCAGCAACCTCCATCTATCTAGAGGGGGTTGTTTTTTTCGTAGTGAGCGGTTTAACGCTGATAACAAAGGCTTCAAGGGATAGAGCCGCTTACTACATTCAGTCCGCGATTATTTCCGCATCTGGCTAACCAAATGCACAAGTTCTGGTAAAATTAACTTGGACATCGCCAGTCGGACAGCGTTGCTAGAACCAGGAAGAGAGAAGATTAATTTCTGTTGATAAATACCAGCAACGGCGCGAGATGCGATCGCTCGCGAACCAATTTCTTGATAACTTAAAAAGCGAAATAACTCCCCAAATCCCGGTAAGGTTTTTGAGAGCAGTTTCTCAATAGCATCGTATGTAGTATCTCTTGGCGCAATCCCCGTGCCACCATTGAAAATTACAACATCTAAAATTGAGTCTTTACCCAGCAATTGAATTTGCTCTTGAATCTGTGCTGGTTCATCTTTAATAATTGCGTAAGCTTCTACAGCATGATTGGCATTGAGGAGTAATTGCTGAATTAGCTGACCACTCTTGTCTGTTTCCCTTGTGCGTGTATCGCTAACAGTCACGACAGCACAAGTTACTTTAATTTCTGATGAGTCAGGATGAGGGATTGTCATTAGTCATCTGTCCTTTGTCATTAGTTATTTGTTCTTTGTTGTTTGTTAGTTGCTACTTGTTTAGTTATTTGTAGTTTACGTCAACTAACCACCAACCCTTCGCCCCTCACCAGGTGCTTCAAGCGCGGCTTGTCGCGATCGCGCACTGGCTCACCACCAACCAATGACTAATGACCAATGACTAATGACCAATGACCAATGACTAATAACTGCTTAAGCTTTACTCAATCCTAAATCATTTTCTTCAGCGTACCGCTCCATGAAGCGCATAAAGCGATCCCATTGTTCGCTAGATTTCATTATATGGATAGCTTCTAATGCTTCTGGTTTGCCGTTAATAAATTTAGCTTTAACTTCGCGAGTGACGATTTCGCCTTCTTCATCAAGCATGTACATGCCGGTGATATCTTCGGTGCTGCCTTGATCTAAAGCTTTAGGATTGGTGAAAATAAACGTTGCTGTTCCACTGTCGCCAGTACGCGATCGCGTTAGCCGCACCTCTGGAATGACTTCTTCATTAATACCTCTAGAAAACTGGATCTTAGCCATGATGAGTGAATTTAAACTTTTATGATGGTTAATTTAATATTCTCTCATCATTTAGAACTAGTAGAGGCACGGCATTGCCGTGCCCCTACTAATATTTATTACTACCGTATAAACCCTTATATTGCTTCTCGTTCTAGTACTAAAGTAACAGGACCATCATTTTCTATCGACACTTGCATCATCGCCCCAAATTGACCAGTTTCCACTCGCAAACCAGTTTCTCGCAACTTGGCGACAAAGCGATTATATAAATCTTTGGCTAATGTTGGAGCGGCTGAACGGTCAAAAGAGGGACGGCGACCTTTGCGACAGTCGCCGTAAAGCGTGAATTGACTTACTACCAGCAACTCGCCGTCAATTTCTTGTATCGATTTTTGCCATCTGTCTCCTTCTTCTTCATCAGGAAACAGCCGCAAATCCAAACATTTACGCACCATCCAGTCGAGTTCGACATCAGTATCAGTATCAGCAATACCTACAAGCAAGTTTAACCCTCGCCCAATTTTGCCGACAATTTTACCTTCTACAGTAACTTGTGATGATTTAACTCGCTGGATGATAACCCGCATAATAGTCATTTGTCCTTTGTCCTTAGTCATTAGTCATTTTAATAACCAATGACTAATGACTAATGTCCAATGACTATTTCCCAAATCCTTTACCACGAGTAACGGAAGGAAGACAGATGCAGTTTTGTAGCTGTTGTAGCAACTGATTTTGATCTAAATTTTGACCAATCAGTACTAGCTGATTTTTCTTTTCGCCTTTCCACTCATCATCGTCCATAGTAAAGCGCTTACCGCAAAGGTGGAAAATATGACGGTTTGGACTTTCATCAAACCACATAATTCCCTTCGCTCGGAAGACACTCTGAGGTAGCTGGTTATCTAGGAAATGTTGAAATTTCCTAATAGAAAAAGGCTTGTCAATCTGGAAAGACACTGAGGTAAAGCCATCATTTTCTAAATGGTTGGAATGATGGTGATGATGGTGGTCGTGGTCATGATCGTCATGGTCATGACCGCATGTAGAGTGGTCATGATCGTCATGGTCGTGATGGTCATGATCATGGTCGTGATGATCGTGATTATGCTCATCAACAGTATCAAAATACTTATCAGACTCAAACAGACCAACACTGAGAATTAAGGGAAGTGGTACTTGCGATCGCGTGGTGCGAAGAATTCTTGCTCCTTCTTTAACTTCCCCAATTTTTCTTTCCAACTCATTCAAAGTGGCTTCATCAACTAAATCCGTCTTGTTGAGAATAATTACATCCCCATAAGCAATCTGACTGTAAGCCGCTTGCGAGTTGAATAAATCCAAGCTATAATTTGCCGCGTCTACCACCGTGATAATCGAATCTAGACGAGTCAAATCGCGTAATTCCGTACCCAGAAATGTCATAGCAACTGGTAGCGGATCTGCCAGTCCAGTTGTTTCCACAACTAGATAATCTATATTTTCTTGGCGTTCTAAAACTTTGTAAACGGCATCTACCAAATCATTATTGATGGTACAGCAGATACAACCATTACTCAGTTCCACCATGTTCTCGCCAGTGGAAACAATTAACTCGTTATCGATGCCAATTTCCCCAAATTCATTGACTAAAACAGCGGTTTTCAAACCCTGTTGATTGCTGAGGACATGATTAAGTAAAGTCGTCTTACCACTACCGAGGAAGCCAGTAATAATTGTTACTGGTAAACCTTTTTTCGGCGCATCCATTGCTAGAGATTGGTCGGGAGTGACTGTAGGTTGCATAGTTTGACTGTCACCAGGTTCAGAAAAACGTTAGAAAAATATTAGGCTCAACTTACTAATTTAGCGCAGGCGATGCCTTTAGCAAGCCGCTCCTTGTCTAAGCCTGCTCCAGGTTTCTTAAGTTCAAATAAGGCTTTCAAAATTAAAATGGTCAGTCTCAGCCCTATAATAAAAGCTTACTGTGCCACAAGCACCCTTGGCATCGACTGACCCAAATCGTTCTCAACTCCAGCTAATGGCGTTATCACAGCAGAAATTCCGCCATTAGCAACGCCAGAGATTTTTTAGAGCTAGCGATCGCTTTTTGGTGTTAATTTGAAGTTTTTAGACTGCTGCAAAGCAAACCCCAGTGTAGCAAGCACACCCAAACCAAGCAGTGCCGAAGGCTCAGGAATACGTTCTGCGGTCAATGTGGTAGCATAATTAATACGAGGATTAGTTGCGGTAAGGCTGAGGTAGCTTGCTTCGATTGGTTGCAGTCCAGAGTCGCCGATGGGCACATAAGCAATGCCATTTGCATCTAGTGAGAGAGTTTGTCCCAGATATTCCACTAACGGGTCAGTTATCGTGTTACCCTGAAACAAAACCTGAATTGGCAAGGTTTCTCCTACCGCTACCTCAAAGGGATTCCGCAAAGCCTGAATCTCAAGTGGAAGACCAAACGGTTGCGAAATCGCTTCTGACCAGTCATAAAGACCCTTGGTGGACTTCAGATAATTAGTGACATTGGCGTAATTAAGTGCCTCTGCCTCCGCTTGTGAAACGTTGCGAGAACTAGTATCACCAGGGTTTCTCAAATAGAAACCATTATCATAAGTGGCGGTCAGCGCGGCAATCTTTCCTTGGGGGACAACAGACACACCATCTTTGATGACAATTTCCGCCGGCACCTGCTGTTTGTTGATATCGTAGGCTGTAGCTGAGCGGAATTTGCCTACATCATAAGGTTCTGGACCTTCTTCTGGATGACCGAACAACAGCTGGTATTCTTTGTCCTGGCTGTCAAACCAGATTACATGAGCGAATGCAGGTTGCACAAGTATAGGTAAAAGAGCAACAGCCAAAAGCAATTCTTTTAACCGTTTGGCAATCATGTTGTTTCTCCTTGTTGGTAGATGCATGGTTTTGATTTGCGTGCAAGAAACGAAAACAAACAGACATAGCAATCTGCCAGTGCGCTTACTTTCTTTTTGGCACTGGGTCAAACTAAAATGCTGGCAATTGTTACAATGCGTAATTATTGAGAATGAGTCTTATTTATTTGACTCGGTAACACTTTAGTATGAGAATAAATCACAAAAATCATGCCAAGGGGTGATTTATTTAACAGCAGTGGATGTGCTAAGAACTGGAAAATCTACAATGGCTTAATAGATGCACTTTATTTTTTAAGTTCTGAGAATGACCCTAACCGTTTACAATACCCTCACCCGTCGTCAGGAACCCTTTGAAACCGTCGAACAAGGATTGGTTAAGATGTATTATTGCGGCGTGACGGTTTACGATTATTGCCATTTGGGTCATGCCAGAGCTTGTATTGTTTGGGATGTAGTGCGCCGATACTTGCAATTTATCGGCTATGAAGTGCGCTATGTCCAGAATTTTACCGATATTGATGACAAAATTTTAAATCGAGCGCGGCAAGAACACTCCTCGATGGAAGCTGTATCTGAGCGCTTTATCCAGGCATATTTTGAGGATATGGCGCGGCTGAATATCAAAGAAGCTGATGAATATCCCCGCGCCACCCATACAATAAATGGTATTCAACGCCTAATTCATGAGTTGGAAAACAAAGGCTTTGCTTACCCTGCTGACGGTGACGTTTATTATGCTGTCAAGCAGTTTCCTGAGTATGGCAAACTTTCCGGACGGCAGTTAGAAGATTCGCAAGCTGGTGCGAGTGGACGAGTTGATTTAGAAGATCCAGAGTATCAGAGGAAAAGAGACAAAGTTGATTTTGCTTTGTGGAAGTCAGCAAAACCAGGAGAACCCGCTTGGGAATCACCTTGGGGTAAAGGTCGTCCAGGGTGGCATATTGAATGTAGTGCGATGGTACGCGATCGCCTTGGCGAAACCATCGACATTCACGCCGGCGGTGAAGATTTAATTTTCCCCCACCATGAAAATGAAATTGCTCAATCTGAAGCAGTCACAGGCAAACCGTTATCTCGCTACTGGATGCATAACGGCATGGTGAAGGTGGATGGCGAAAAAATGTCCAAATCTTTAGGTAATTTTACCACCATTCGCGACTTACTAAATCGAGGCGTTGACCCGATGGCGGTGCGGTTATTTGTGCTGATGGCGCAATATCGCAGTCCAATTGATTTTACTGATGAAGCAATTCAGGCTGCAACCAACGGTTGGCACACTCTTAAAGAAGGTTTATTATTCGGTTATCAATACGGCGAAAAACTTGGTTGGAAAGAGGGGAAGAATCATCCAATCCCCAATCCCTACATTGAACGCTTCACTGAAGCTGTAAATGATGACTTTAATTTCCCAGGTGGATTAACAGTGCTGTTTGAATTAGCCAAGAAACTACAGCGCGAGGGGAATATTTTAGTGCATGAAGGGAAAACCGAAACACCATCGGATGAGTTACTAACACAGTGGCAAACACTTGTCACCTTGGCTGGAGTTTTGGGTTTAGAAGCCGAGATGAAAGCGGAAACTGCAAAAAGTGATGGTTTAAGTGATGCGGAAATTGAGGCGAAAATTCAGGAAAGGCAGGAAGCTAAAAGAGTGAGGAATTTTGCCGAAGCTGATCGCATCCGCAACGAACTCATGACCCAAGGTATTACCCTGATTGATACCCGTGAAGGAACCCGCTGGCACCGGACTTAAATTCAAAATTCAAAATTCAAAATTCAAAAGTATGAGTAACTATAAAGCAATAACTGATAGAACATTTGATTTTTCCATTCGCCTCATCAACCTTTGCAAGGTATTAGATGAATCTTCGGGAGTAGCGCGAACACTTTCTAAGCAGTTGCTTCGCTCTGGCACATCAATTGGGGCAAACGTTGAAGAATCTCAATCAGCCCAGAGTACAGCCGATTTTGTTCATAAGCTAGAAATTGCTTTAAAAGAAGGGAGGGAAACTAAATACTGGCTAAGACTTTTGATAGCGACTGAGTTAATCCCAGAAAACCGTTTGCTACCGCTTCTTGGTGAAATAAACGAATTAATTAAGATAATTGCAGCAATTGTCGTCAAAACCAAACAAAATCGTCAACAATAAAGTCTTCATTTTGAATTTTGAATGAGCGAATTTTGAATTAAAATTATGTGGTCTGAATTAACAAACATCCTCGCTTCTCTTTCCATCCCCGCTGACTGGATCGGTATCCGAGCCGTTAAGGAAACTTCTTATAACTGTTATGTCCGAGATGGCTTACCCCAAGCCAACGGCAAATCTTCTACTTTAGGAGTTATGCTCGAAGTTTTGGTTAATGGCTGTCTGGGTTATGCTGCTACCAACTCCTTGGATCTTGCCAGCTTGCAAGCAGCAGCAGAAAAAGCGTATAAACAGGCACTAGCGGCAAGTGAATGGTGGATATATCCCTTTAGTGGAAAAGAGCGCCCCAAAGTCGTTGGTGAATATATCTCCCCATTTCTCAAACCGTTAGATGCACTGAGTCCAAGAGAAATAAACGATATACTTATCCGCATTTGCCAAACCCTGAAAGTGAGCGACAAGATTGTCCAAACCACAGCCAGCACCACCACCACCGAGAGAGAGACTTGGTTTGTCAGCAGCAACGGCTCAGAGGTGTATCAAAAATTTCTGTCTTTAGGCACTCATTACGGAGCTACGGCACAAGATAAAGCGATCGTGCAACAGCGCAGCAACAACGGCTGGCAGGCACACTGTTACCAAGGCGGAATGGAACTCTTAAAAGAAGAGGAATTATCGCATCGGGTACGACAAATTGGCGAACAAGCAGTAGAACTATTGACAGCGGACGAGTGCCCAACCACCCGCAGTAACTTAGTTTTAGCGCCAGACCAAATGATGCTGCAAATCCATGAAAGTGTCGGGCATCCTTTAGAAATTGATCGCATTTTGGGAGATGAGCGCAACTACGCCGGCGGCAGCTTTGTCAACAAAAGTGATTTTGGCAACCTGGTATATGGTTCTGAGCTAATGAACATTACCTTCGACCCCACTGTACCCGGAGAATTTGCCAGCTATGGCTTTGATGATACCGGGGCAGTGGCAACACGGGAGTACTTAATTAAAGAAGGCGTACTTCAGCGGGGTGTAGGTAGTTTGGAAAGCCAAGCCAGAGCAGGTGTACCAGGAGTTGCGTGTGCGCGTGCATGTTCTTGGAATCGACCAGCAATTGACCGCATGGCAAACTTGAATTTAGAGCCAGGAAACGCCAGCTTTGACGAAATCATCGCCGACATAGAACACGGCGTTTACATGGAATCTAACCGTTCTTGGTCAATTGATGACCAACGTTATAAATTTCAGTTTGGTTGCGAGTACGCCAAATTAATTGAAAATGGTAAACTCACCAAAACCCTTCGCAATCCCAACTATCGAGCCACCACACCAGAGTTTTGGCACAGCTTAATCAAAGTAGGGAACTCCTCTAATTGGCAAATGTACGGCACAGCTTACTGTGGCAAAGGAGAACCGAATCAGGCGATTTCTGTAGGACATGGTTCACCCGTTTGTCTGTTTGCTAACGTCGAAGTTTTTGGTGGGGGCACGTGAAAAGTCAGTAGAGACGCGATTAATCGCGTCTGTACAATAGTCAATAGTCATTGGTTATTCTTTTGTCTCGCTACTCCCCCGCTCAAGAGCACTCAAGAGCACTCAAGAGCACTCTCCCCAAAAAATGCCCATGAAAATTGACGAATTATCTACTTTAGAAGCCAGCTTTAATAAATTGATTGAAAATCTGATAATTAAAAAATTAGAAGATGAACAATTTACCATAAAACTACATAGCGAACGCAGTCAATTTACTCGATTTAATCATGCCAAAGTGCGACAAACAGGTTGTGTTGCTGATGGTTGGATTGAACTGAAGTTGATGCAAGATAACCGTAGTAGTTTTCGCTCCTTTCCCTTTACAGGCAATTGGGAAGTAGATTGGCTCTTAGCATACAACGCTTTACAGGAATTACGCGAAGAACTTCCTCAGTTACCTGCCGATCCGTATCTAGTTTTGCCCTCAGGAACAAACACCAGTCGGGAAATACATTCTGGCAAATTGTTGGCTGCGGAAGCGGTAGTGCCAACTGTACTGGAACAGGTGGCAGAATTGGATTTTGCTGGCATATATGCGGGGGGATCTGTAATTCAAGGTTATGGTGATTCCAGTGGTCAAAAACATTGGTTTAGTACCGATACTTTTACCTTGGATTATTCTATTTTCACAACATCTGGACAAGCTGTTAAAGGCACTTTTGCCGGAAGTGATTGGGATTCAGCCGCTTATACAGCCAAAATCAGCGAAGCAAAAAGACAAATAGAACTACTTTCTCATCCGCCGAAAGAATTGCCACGGGGAAATTACAAAACTTATTTTGCTCCGGCTGCTGTTTCTGATTTATTAATGATGCTTTCTTGGGGTGGTGTCAGCGAAGCTGATATTCAACAAGGAAACAGTGCTGTGGCTGCAATATCGCGTCAAGAAAAGCAACTTTCTCCAGCATTTAATTTAAAAGAAAACTTTCAACGCGGATTAGTGCCGCGATTTAATGAATGGGGTGAAATGGCAGCGCCGGAGATACCTATAATTGAAAAAGGCGTGTTAGTAAATACCTTGGTGAATTCTCGCACTGCCAAGGAATATAATAAAAATGGTAACGGCGCTAATGGAAATGAGTCTTTACGTGCGCCAGAAATCAGTGTGGGAAATTTAGCATTTGAGCAGATTCTGCCTAGTTTAGATACAGGCTTATATGTATCGAATTTGCATTACTTGAATTGGAGCGATCGCCCAACTGGTAGAATCACAGGCATGACTCGTTATGCTTGTTTTTGGGTAGAAAAAGGAGAAATAATCGCCCCAATTGAAAATCTGCGTTTTGATGAAAGTCTCTATCGCTTCTGGGGAGAAAATTTGATAGACTTAACCAATTTTCAAGAATTCATTCCGGAAGTCGGAACATACGAAAGTCGCCAACTCGGAGGTAGTATGGTTCCGGGTATGTTGGTGGAAGATTTTACTTATACTCTTTAAAAGTTTCGCGCCAAGTCGCAAAGACGCGCTTGTTAAACTTTGAATCAAACGTGCAGTTTAGGCGATCGCCTAAACTGCACGTTTGATTCAAA
>CAXTNZ010000064.1:0-27673 GCA_964245695.1 uncultured bacterium
TCTGCCTGTTTTCCTAAAATTTTCAGATATATTAACTTATATTTTGTATATATGCATTACATTTAAACTCGTTCAATAAATTGAAAAGCCATGTATCTCAAGCTTTTTATCGGATTTAAATCTGGACTACTGATAAGTGCGTTTTCTATACTATTACTATTTAAATAAAAATTCTGTTCGACCGAGAACCTTTTAAAAATTGCGAATTGTATTTAGTTAATACAAAAATGAAAATCTTATTTAATCATATACAAACCAAGCAAAAACTACCTAAGATTAAAAAATAGAGGTTGAAAAACAGCTTGACCTGACAAACGTCGTCACTTAAATTAGGCATGATAAACAACAGAGATGACTAACTTATTATGGCTGCAAGGTGGTGCTTGTTCGGGCAACACCATGTCATTTCTCAACGCCGAAGAACCTACAGCTTGCGATTTAATTGCGGACTTTGGCATCAACATACTTTGGCATCCATCTTTGGGGCTGGAACTAGGTACAAACTTGCAGAACATGCTGTGGGATTGCATTTCCGGCAAAATTCCCCTAGATATTCTCCTATTTGAAGGCAGCGTAATCAACGCCCCCAACGGAACGGGAGAATGGAACCGATTTGCCGATCGCCCGATGAAAGACTGGTTAAACGACTTATCCAAAGTCGCTAACTTCGTCGTCGCGGTGGGAGACTGCGCCACCTGGGGAGGAATACCAGCCATGTCACCCAACCCCACCGAATCCCAAGGATTGCAATTTCTCAAACGTCAAAAAGGCGGCTTTTTAGGCAAAGATTTCCAAGCACAATCTGGATTACCCGTCATCAACATTCCTGGATGTCCCGCGCACCCTGACTGGATAACGCAGATATTAGTAGCGATCGCCACAGGCAGAATCAGCGACATCAGCTTAGATGAATTGCATCGTCCGGAAACCTTCTTCAAGAGTTTTACCCAAACAGGTTGTACCCGCAACGTCCACTTTGCCTACAAAGCATCAACCGCCGAATTTGGTCAGCGTAAAGGATGCCTCTTTTACGACTTAGGTTGTCGCGGACCCATGACACATTCTTCCTGCAACCGCATTTTATGGAATCGCGTCTCATCCAAAACCCGCGCTGGGATGCCTTGTATAGGTTGTACGGAACCAGAATTTCCCTTCCACGACCTCAAACCGGGAACCGTATTTAAAACCCAAACCGTCATGGGAGTTCCCAAAGACTTGCCCACAGGAGTCAACAAAAAAGACTATGCCTTGTTAACAATGGTGGCAAAAGATTCAATCCCAGCTTGGGCAGAAGAAGACTTTTTTACAGTTTAATTCGTAGTAAGTGCTTCAGCGCTTAAAAGCATTTAAAAGCGCTGAAAAAGCACTGAAGTGCTTACTACAAAGGAGAAAAAAATGCCAATCAAAACATTAGATATTTCCCCCGTCGGTAGAGTTGAAGGCGATTTAGATGTCCGCGTAGAAATCGATGATGGACAAGTAGTAAACGCCTGGACTCATGCCGAACTCTTTCGCGGATTTGAAGTTATTCTACGCGGCAAAGACCCCCAAGCCGGATTAATTGTCACACCTCGCGTTTGTGGAATTTGCGGTGCTTCTCACCTCACCTCCGCTGCTTGGGCGTTAGATACAGCTTGGGGAACTTCTGTTCCCCGCAACGCTATTTTAGCGAGAAACTTAGGTCAAATTGTCGAAACAATTCAAAGCATCCCGCGCTACTTTTATGGTCTATTTGCTATCGACTTGACCAATAAAAAGTATCAGCACAGCCGCTTTTATGAAGAAGCTTGCAGACGCTTTGCCGCCTTCACAGGTAAATCTTATGAAATAGGCATCACAATTTCTAGCAAACCTGTAGAAATTTACGCTTTATTTGGCGGACAATGGCCCCATTCTAGTTACATGGTTCCTGGTGGGGTGATGTGCGCCCCTACCTTAACAGATGTTACCCGCGCCTGGTCAATTTTGGAATATTTCCGCACTAATTGGTTAGAACCAGTTTGGTTAGGTTGTTCATTAGAACGCTACGAACAAATTAAGACTTATGATGACTTCATGGCGTGGCTAGATGAAAACCCAAATCATGCAAATTCTGACTTAGGTTTTTATTGGCGAATGGGTTTAGAAATCGGTTTAGATAAGTATGGTGTTGGTGTTGGTAAATATGTTACTTGGGGATACTTACCTCACGAAGATAGATACCAAAAACCGACTATTGAAGGGCGAAATACTGCCACAATTATGAAGAGTGGTGTGTATAACAGCTTCACCGATACTCATGTTTTAATGGATCAAAGCTTCACTCGCGAAAATACAATTCGTTCCTGGTATGATGAAGGGACGGCAGACGTTCACCCCTTCGATCGCACGACCAAACCAAGCCAAAAAAATACCAAAGACTTTGACAACGCCTATTCTTGGTCTAGTGCTGTCAGCCACGAACAATTTGGACGTTTGGAAGCAGGACCTCTAGCGCGTCAGTTAGTCGCAGGTGGCAATCATGGCGAATCTTGGCAACATTATGACGGATTCATTTTAGACGCATTCAAACAAATGGGCGGTGCGAATATCCATATCCGTCAGTTAGCACGAGTTCACGAAATTGTCAATTTATATCGCCAAGCCGAACACTGTTTGCGTGAATTTAAGTTAAACGATCCTTGGTATATCAAACCCCAAGAAAAAGACGGACGTGGCTGGGGTGCAACCGAAGCCTCACGGGGTGCGCTGTGTCACTGGGTGGATATTGAAGGAGGCAAGATTAAGAATTATCAAATCATGGCTCCCAGCACCTGGAATATTGGACCCCGCGACGGTGAAGGAATCAAGGGACCGATTGAAGAAGCTTTGGTGGGGACACCCATTTTCGATCCTACCGATCCGGTGGAAGTGGGACATGTCGCGCGATCGTTTGATTCTTGCTTAGTTTGCACCGTTCACGCCCACGATGCGAAAACAGGTGAAGAATTAGCGCGTTTCCGTACTGCTTAATGCCTCGTTCCCAGTCTCTGTTGAAAACGTACTTCGCTCTTGCTCTCCCTCCTAGAAGGCGAGGGGGAGCCTCTTTGATAGCATTCCCAGTCTCTGACTGGGAACGAGAAAAACGAGAAAACATTGAAATTTACACGGGTATTATTGTGACTGAATTAGCATTACACAATCATCTTTCTCATCTTCCCGAAGAAGCACTGCAAGAGTTTACAGAATGGTGTGTCCTAGAGCAAGCAAAAGAAGCGGGATACAAGCTTACTCCAGATAAAACTAAGTTAAATAACTTACTGACAGGAGACTACATTCACCAACTTGTGGATCAATTTATGAAAGTTAAACCAGACCCAATTAGAACTGGTTTAGCAGGAGCAATTGCCGGAAAGCAAGCTGATAAACACGCTTTGTCAGGTACAGCAGCTATAGTCGATTTTGTTTCACTTTACATTAGGTATTTAATTCCTAAAGAAGGTAGCGATCCAGAACAGGCGGATAAGATATTAACTCAAGCATCGCAACAACAGTTTGAGAAACTTTCTGAAATTGCCAAAAAATATGATGTAGAAATTTCCAGCTAAACTGCTTCATTACTCGTTTCTAGCCAGAAGCCCAGGAACGAGTAAATGAGGAAATAGCTTACACAATTTCAAGACTGACTTTCATCGCTACAACAGTATGAAGGTTGGGTATTGGCAGATTATTTGAAATGTTATGGCAATTAACAATGGAAGCATTCTCAGCAAGCGCTTGGGAACCGGGTAAGAGCGCCGGCATCGACGGGATTTTGACCGAGGTACTTGTATCCCACCCTGTAGAGGGATGGAGCAGAGCGCGAAATTAGTTGAAAATTGACCTCGGTTGGATAGTAACATTTGCTCTGTAGAAGGAACGTTTTATGGTCGTTGTCCATCATCTCAATAACTCGCGATCGCAGCGCGTGCTATGGCTGTTTGAAGAATTAGGTATAGAATACGAAATCAAGCGCTACGAACGGGATACGGAGACGATGCTGGCACCGCCATCGCTACGCCAAGTCCACCCACTCGGCAAGTCACCAGTAATTACAGATGGAGAAGAGGCGATCGCCGAGTCAGGTGCCATCATAGAATATATAGTGGATCGCTACGGCAAGGGTCGGTTAATCCCAGCAGCCAATACACCGGAGCGTCTGCGCTACACCTATTGGCTGCACTACGCTGAAGGCTCTGCAATGCCGCCGCTGCTTTTGAGCCTCATCTTCAACAATTTCGGAATAGGGGACAGCAAGGCGATGGACGCATTCATCGCGCCTCAGATCAAGCTTCACTTTGACTACATCGAAGGCGAACTCCATAAAAGTACGTGGTTTGTGGGTGAGGAATTTACCGCCGCCGATATCCAAATGAGCTTTCCCCTAGAATTGCTCGCCACAGCCGCTCCTGATGTCGAGAGCCGACCGAAGCTGGAGGAATTTCTTGCTCGTATCCATGCGCGACCTGCTTACAAACGTGCGCTTGAGCGTGGAGGCAAATACGACTTTGCCAACACTATTTAATAATTCTTGTACCCCGATAATGCTGCTGTAAAGCGTGCATATTTATCTTAAAAAAACTGGTTGAGCATTAATTCGAGTCTGAAATAGACTATAGGCTTTTTGGCGCAAGTCTTTCCCTTCTAATGACAAATAACAAAGAACAAATAACCATCATTGGATGCGGCAATCTTAACCGCCGTGACGACGCCGTAGGCGTAATAATTGCTCAACGCCTACAGCAATATCTTATCAAAAATCCTCATCCTAATATCCAAGTTTATGACTGTGGAACTGCTGGGATGGAAGTAATGTTTCAAGCACGAGGTAGCAAAGAATTAATAATTATTGATGCAAGTTCAACGAATTCCGAGCCAGGTGCAGTGTTTAAAGTTCCTGGAAAAGAATTGGAAACTTTACCAGAACCCAGTTACAACTTACATGATTTTCGTTGGGATAATGCTTTAGCCGCTGGTAGGAAAATCTTTAAAGATGACTTTCCCTTAGATGTAACAGTTTACCTAATTGAAGCGGAAAATCTTGGTTTCGGACTAGAATTAAGTCCGGCTGTGGAACATTCTGCTGATGTGGTTTTTGAAGAAATAACCGCAATCATCAGGCAAAAAGTTGAGCTATTTTAGATTTATTAGTCAAGAGTCAAGAGTCAAAAGTCAAAAGTCAAGAGTCAAGAGTCAAAAATTATTCTACTTGTCCCCCTTGTCCCCCTTGTCTCCCCATCTCCCTTTATGCCCGTAAGCATAAAGCCCAATCTTTGTAAACTGATAATTCATCTACCCTCATTTCAAAAGGCATTCCCTGGCTTTCTGGAGGACAAACGCGAATTTTCGCGCTGCTAACAATTTTATGTAGCAATGTCGCCATTGGCACAATTTTTTGTAACACACGCCAATTAGTAACTTGGTCTGGACATTCAATCACCAAAGTCAAAGCATTCGCGTGGGTTGTGACATACCACCGACAACTAGATAATAATTTTTGAATACAGCGATCGCAATCTTCATAAAAGTACTTGCTAATAGAATATTCTAATTGCTGGCGCAGTATAATATCTGCCGATGTGGGTTGGATTGGACGTGAATTTTCACTCTGCCAGAAATAGTTTGTCATAGTTATGCCTCTTTATTTTTTACGGTTATATGCCAATTGCCATTGCGTAAAGGACATCTTTATCTGTCTCTAGAAATTTCTGAGTTTCATCGTCATAATAAGCACCAATTCCGCTACAATTAATTCCCCAATAATTAGTTGCTAGATACAGCCTTTGTCCTAAAAAACCAGCCATTTGCATGGCAGTTTGATAATTTGTATAGTTGGAAACAAAAAACCAAGTTACTGCACTATCTGAAGCGATCGCTTGATTAACGCACAAGTAACCTGTCTTCTCACTGAAGTTACCCTCCTTGACTAAATGCGTTCCTTTGTATAACCCTGCTTTGATTCCCTCGACTCGATGGACAACCGCGTAAATTTCGATTTCCTCAAAACTTTCTGTCGGTATCGCTTGCCTAATTTGCTGCAAAATACTAAAATAAAGTTCCTGGGAAATAGACTGCTTTTGAAAACGCCTAATTGAGCGTCTGTTCCAAACAGCTTGAGAAAATCTATCCTTATCAAAGCTCAATTGAGGATGCTTGATTTCTTGCTGACAACTTTTTTGCAAAGCTGTTTCTTTATAAGCTTCTTCAATGAATTGATTCTGTTCAAAATAATCAGTTCCGCAAACAAAAGGGACTTTTAGCCTTAAGCGTCTCACTGACTTCTCTTGAACTTCTCCGGAAATCGCGCAAGCAGTAATAAACTCTTTATTCTCAAATCCTAAATCTGCATTGAGAGCGAGTTTATCAAAATCGAAAACTAGTTGTATATCTCTATCGTGAAGAAAAGCTGAAGCTGCGATCGCACCTAAATGGTGTCCGCTATCTAACAAGCAATACCTGATGCTCCTGTCTTTATATTTCCAACTAGACCTATAATAAACACAACTAATTAAAAAAATGAATCCGATGATACGATTATTCGGTAAAATATAACTCTCTAATCCATCATCAATTAATTCATAGATAAGTACCAGACAATTATTCTCAACTTCTATATGATATATTCCATCTACTATTCCCTCTATTCCGCGAATCTGCACGTAAACCTCAGTAGGATATAAAGCACCTGCTGATGGATTAACTCGCAATTTATCCACAGTATTTTTATACGTCTTTTCTAGGGTAATTGCACTCGTTAACCAGATAAAAGAGTGGATAGAATTGTTGAGAAAATCTAGAGTTATTCGGCGATAAAACTTTGGAAAAAATTTAAAGGAAGACGGTTGAGTTGACGAATTTACATAATTTGGATCGATTTGCACCGATAAGTAAGAATGCTTGGTAGCATCATGATATGCTTTTACCGTTATTTTATTTACTTGCATTTTTCACAATCCTTAAAACGTCTACGTTGCTGGCAAAATCTACGGCTTTATAATCGTCTAAGTTTTTCAACTCTAAATTTGGGTGATATTCTAAAAGCAACTTGACAACTTCTGTTTTTCCGGCTGATGCTGCGTACATCAAAACAGTTGCACCATTATCGTTTTGGTTGTCAATATTAATTTTGGCAGCCAGCAATAAACGAATTAAATCGTAGTGATTGCCAAAACAAGCAAACCACAAAGCATTGTTATTATCGTTATTTCTGACATTAATATCAGCCCCGGCGTTAATTAGTTCTTCAACTACTGCGTAAACTCCTTCTCTTGTCGCTTTCATCAAAGCCGTATCGCCATTTTCACCACGCTGGTTTAAATTCTCTAAATCGTAGCTGTTAGCTATCATCCACTGACTTGTTGTTGCGCTCAAATTAAAGCTATTTTGTTGAGTCATAATTACTCCTTTGTTGGGTTATGAAAAGGGCGAATATAATTCGCATATACACAGACAAAACCCGCCTACGCGGGTTTAAAAGCCACAATGTTTTTTAGCCCACGTAGGTGGACTTCCCTGCGGGACGCTACTCGAACGTTTGTGTGCCCGTCAACTCCGCGAACTCTATTTGCCAGGGCTTAGTAGCTCAATCAAATGATGGGTGATGGGTAGACTATCAACTACCATTGCAGCGCACAGCAACATCATGTAGAGAATGGAGTAGAGAAAAAGCGATCGCGCTAATTGTTTCTCATCCGGATTCTGCAACAGCAACCAAGCTTTCATAATAAAAATCGCCCCTAAAATAAAGGCAATACCACCATAAATTACACCCGAAGCTTGGAGAGGATATATTAATAAAAACGTGCTAGGAATAACCACCAAAGTGTATCGCCAAATCTGACGAGCCGTGGCAATATTATCAGTAACCACCGGCAACATCGGCACACCTACTTTGGCATATTCATCGCGGATCATTAATGCCAAAGCCCAAAAATGAGGAGGTGTCCATAAGAACACGATCGCAAAAATCAACCATGCTGTCCAGCTTAAGGTATTTGTCACCGCTGCCCATCCCACCAACGCCGGAATAGCACCCGCTGCGCCGCCAATGACGATATTGTAGGGAGTATGGCGTTTGAGCAAATGCGTGTAAATGCCCACGTAGAACGCGATACCAGACATCGCTAACAAAGCACTTAACAGATTAACATATACTGTAAGCACCGCGAAAGAAATACAAGCCAGAGCGATCGCAAATATCAGAGCATGTAATGGCTGCACGCGACCAGAAGGCATCGGTCTATTGCGCGTGCGTTCCATTTCATAATCAATATCGCTATCGTAGATACAATTGATTGTTTGAGCGCTAGCAGTCGCACAAGTACCACCAATCATGGTTAATAGCAGCAACAGCGGGTCTAGTTTTCCTTGTGAAGCGATCGCCATACTAGCAGCGGTAGTAATCAGCAGCAGCGGAATAATCCGGGGCTTTGTTAGCTGATAGTAATCTTGAAAAACTTGTAAAACATTTTGATAGTGGCGTTGCGCCGTCGTCCCATTCATAACTTCACAAATTCCTCTTTAATTTCAGTTTGTTTTAACGGACTTAAGCTATCAGCCCGAAATTTATTTCCGGGCAGGTGAACTACACAACACTAAAGGCGCTTCTTTAAGCGTCCGGCTATTAGCTATTAACAATACGCACATAAATAGCACAAGTAACTTCCTTATCTATTTGCCAGCGCGTATTTCCTATCTTGATGACAAAAGAGGGGAGTCTCTCTTCTAAAGTGATGATAGTTCCTAGCATCACTTCCATTGATACCAATTTTTTGAAAATAATTTCGTCCTGATTTTTACAGAAAGTGACAATTCCTTGTTCTCCCTCCCGCAACAATATTAATGAGGAACCAGTAACATCAAATGGATTAAACATTTACATTACGTAGTGAGCGCTTCAGCGCTAATAATTACGAGCGCTGAAGCGCTCACTACAAAATCAACTTTTATTTATGCTTAAATACTAGAAAACTACAAATATATATAATTAAGAAGCCATAGCTTTATTAAAGCTACGACTTCAACATTAGGCAAAACTAAAAACTAATCAACACTTTAGACCAGATATGGCTCTTGATGAGTGCGAATCGTGCAATCAGAACGAGGATAGGTAACACAAAGTAGAGCGAATCCTTTCTCCATCTGCTCATCATCCAAGAAAGATTGGTCAGATTGATCTATTTCACCTTCAACGATTTTGCCAACACAACTAGAGCAAGCACCTGCGTGACAAGAGAAAGGTAACTCAATACCATTTTCTTCTGCGGCGTCTAAAATGGTAGTCTCTTCGTCAATTTCAATTGTTGTATCAAGGTCTTGCTTTTTGTTGATTAATCTAACTTGGTAGCTAGCCATTTCGTGATTCTCCTCAGACTTTAATACAATTAGGTTTGATGACTCCACCAAAGTGGAATTTAAAGCTCCCTACTTGTGTAGTTATTCTCTTCAAAATTCCAAATACCCAATCTAAAATCAACACCCTAATTATTAAAAAGTATGGGTTTTATCATTTGGAATATTGAATTGTTTAGCTGCAAGGTACACCAGTAGGCGTACAGTCACCAGCTTTAAATGATTTGCCACAATTGCAGTTATCAGTTGCATTCGGGTTAGTAAACTTAAAGCCGCTTTCCATCACGCCGTCGATGAAATCGATTACTATACCTGACAACAAAGGCGCACTTTTAGCATCAACGTAAAGCAGCACCTCGCCTTGCTGAATCACCAAATCATCTGCTTGTGGTTTGCTGGTGATCTCAATTGCATACTCATAGCCACTGCAACCGCCATCTTTAACAGAAAGACGAACACCTTTAGTTGCTACTCCTACTGTATTGTTATCGGGTGTAGAACCCAGCAGAAATGTTCGCAGGCGAAATTCTGCTTTTTCTGTCAAAGTAACAGTCATCAAATCTCCTGATAAGTTGCGATTAATTGTTCTGATAAAATGTCTTTGGTGCGGGATTATGCGTTTGGGAAACTAAAAATGCAAAACTCAAAATTATTTTTTTGAATTTTGAATTTTGAATTTTGAATTTTTGTGTCCCTAATCCCTAGTCCCCATACTGGTAGTTTCCATATCTTGGGACTGCACATATCGCCAAGGTGCGTTGTTACCACACACCGGACAAGAGCGATCGCGGTGAGAACGGCGCTTGGCAAATTCCATCCTGGTAAAATCGATTGTCAGCAGTTGCGACAACAAAGGCTGACTAAACCCAGTGATCAGCTTGATTGCTTCCAGCGCTGTGAGACAAGCGAGTGTCCCAGAAACAGCACCGACAACAGAAAACCCACGCCGATCCCAATCAGGTTTTTCTGGAAATAAACAAGACAAACAAGGAGTCACACCAGGAATAATCGTTGTCAGATAAGCCTCCATACCGTCCATAGCCGCTTCTACCATCGGTTTGCGCCAACGCACGCAAGCTTCATTTAACAAATTGCGCTCCGTAAAATTGTGAGCGCAATCGAGAGCCATATCTGCCGATTGCACCAACGAATCCACATTTTCTGGGGTGATATAATCATGAACTACTTCCACTTGGACATCAGGATTAATGGCTTGCAAAGTCTCCTGTGCTTTGAATACCCTTGGCTTACCTACCCAATCATCCGTCATGAGAACCTGACGATTCATATCATCAAGTCGCAGATCGCCACCCCGGACTAGGATTAGTCGTCCGACACCCGCTACTGCTAAATAAAGCGCCGCCGTACCGCCCAATCCCCCCACACCTGTAACCAGAACAGTCGCTGACTTAAGGCGCTTCTGAGCCAGTTCGCCAAAATTAGGGAGCATCATTTGGCGGCTGTAACGTTCTAACTCGGTAGGCGTCAGGTTAACCAATTTTTACCTCCTAATCAGACGTGATTTCTGTCAGCGTGACTACATTTTTCGGCTTATCGTTAAACACCTTGAACAACTTTTGTTCTTGGGGTGTTGATTCCTCAAATACCTGATAAGCTTTTTGCAAAGCCTCACAATATTGCTTTAGTTTATCTTCAACACTCAAATCAGGAGAATTGCTATCAATTTCCTTCATGTATTGAGAGAACTTTTTTAAAATATGCAAACGATTCACATTTACAAATTTTTGGTCATAGGGGAGTTGGAAAAATTCAAAATACTCCTCTGCATCGACAATTTTATTGAATTGTTCAAGATTGGTGTTCATTTTTCCTGCTCCAATTTCTTTACTTGTTGCTTTAATTCGTCTAACTGACGATATATTTCATAAGTACTCGCCGCAACATCCATAAGTGTTTTGTAATCTGTGGGTAAACCCTCAGCTAAATCGTGCAGATCCATCTTCATTTGACCTGCTTTACTATTGAGGCGTTTAATTTGAGTTTTTAACTCCTCAACACTTGTTTCTTCCACTTGCGCCATAAGCATCTCCATTTATACAAAAGTTAGGAATGATGAGTTAGGAGTTATTTAATTCCTAATTCCTAACTCCTCACTTCTAACTCCTAACTCCTGGCTCCTAATTTCTTAAAAATTGCTGACTTCGGGAAAAGTTTTCGCTAATTCCAGCCCTTTTTCTACTAGTTCTTCGCCTTCTTCTGCTAACTTTTCTAAAGAGTCAAAGCCAAAGCGTTGAGCATCTCGCAAAGTTCTTTTCACCAGCAAAAGTCGACCAGAAAATACTAGCACCCAGCCAAATCCTTCATGGTTCAAATCAACCACAACTTGAGAAATGAGATTTGTTTCTTTTTCAATACTCGCGGCTATAGCCCGAAAAAATACCATAATCCGTGCTTGAGTTGCCGGATCTACTTCACCCTCAAGAGAGATTTCGCGCTTCTTTTGTTTAGTGACAACAAAAGGTTTCAGAATCAATTCATCAGTCCAATTACGGTAAAATCCATAGCTATCTTGACCACGGATTTGGTTGATTAATGTCTTCAGGAAAGGTGCGTTTAAAATCTCGGTTTGAGCAGTTCCATTAAGACTATTATTTACGCTCATACGGTTGCTTCCTCTGACAACTCATCTTCAAAATTAGAGGTTTTTTGTTGTAAGGCTTTACGCAGCCAAGGTGGAGGATTTCCTTTAAGAGTTGTTACCAACTTATTCAACACCTCAACAATCTCTTCTTCTTCCGATCGCGCTTTAATTGGTGTGACATTTTTCTTGATCAAACGAGCGGCTGCACTCCCACCGATCGCCGTCACATAAACAATCGTACAATCAGCTAAAGCCTCAAGCTTTGGTGTTAACTTATCCTCATTTCCATCTTCTTTCAACTCACCCGCAAACGTGAGAGTTTCGACAAATTGATATCCCTCAGCAGAGATTTCATAAACATCAATTTCCTTTGTCGAACCAAAGTGAGCGTTAATATGAACTCTATCACTAGTCGTGAAAGCAATTTTCATGGTTATTTATCCTTTCTCCTTAACCAATTACCGCTATGCTCTGGTTCAAAATTCAAAATAATTATTCATTTTGAATTTTGAGTTTTGAATTTTGAATACCCCCGCTCGCGTAAGCGTCTTTGTTCGCGGAGCGTCCCAAAGAAAAGGAGAAGGGGGTTGACTCTTCCTGTTCTAAAAACAGATTGCCAATATCAAACAAAAGCTGCATAGTGCCTCGATAACCAACTTTGGTAAATTGACCATTACCCAAGCGGTCATATATGGGAATACCCAGACGATAAAGAGGAATATCGAGACGTTTAGCGATCGCTTTCACATTAGAGTTACCCATCAGCAAATCTGAACCTACCGCTAATTCCTCAAAATCCTCCAAATCACCGATAGTCACATTTTTTACCGGGAGTTTTTCTAATAAAGGCGATCGCGTTGTCGTCACCGCAGCATGTACTTGCGTCCCCATCGATTGCAGAAAACGCACTATAGACCAAAGTAAATCCGGTTCCAACGCCAAAGAAACACGCTTCGCACCAAAATAAAAGTGCGTATCCAACATTGCATCTTGTAACTGGCGGCGTTGGCGACGATATTTTTCTGGTACACTAACACCACTAATATCTGACAAAGCTTGTAAAAACTCGTCCATCGGTTCCAAACCAGTCAGTTCACTAAACAACTCGTAGGGTATAGCAAACCGTTGTTGTAAAATCTCTGCTGCACCCCTCATACTCTCACCCAGCGCCAAAGTAAACGCCGAACTACCTATTTCTCGCAATTCTGCCAGAGTCGTACCACCACCTGTTATGGCACTATAAGAATCATCTAAGTGACCATCTAATGAAGCGGAAAGATCCGGCACAAAGATAGGCTTTAGTCCAAAGGCAGTGACAATCTCTTTTACTTCCTGTACATCTCCTGGTGTGAAAGCAGAACCCACCAAAATCGTGATTTGGTCTGGTTTGGTGATACCTTCTTGGGGAACTTCTGTTACTATACTTTCAACTGCGGCTGCAAAACCGTCTTGTAGCGCACCTTTAAAATCTGGAGTCGGGGCAAAAACGATCGCCAAATGATCCAATTCTGGATGACGTTTGCGGATTTCCTTCAAGAAACCCTCTATATCATCGCCTCTGGTTTCCGTCAAACCAGTGCTACATAAACCAATAATTTCTGGCTTTGACTTCTCTACCAGCGTCAAAATTGCCTGTTCGACATTCTCCTCACCACCCAAAATGGTAGTGACTTCCGTCATTGCTGTCGTCGCAAGGGGAATCGCTTCCCGAAAATGTCGCACCAAAACAACTTTAGCGAAAGCAGTACAGCCTTGGGAACCGTGGAATAAAGGTATTGTCCCCTTTAAGCCCAAAAAGGCTAAAGATGCACCCAAAGCTTGGCTTTGCTTCAGGGGATTAACCGTCAGTGATTTGTCAGGAACAGTAACGATCGCCATTAGCTATCCTCCAATAATGCCAAGGAAGAGACGCGATTAATCGCGTCTGTACGATTAATCGCGTCTGTACAAGTCCCCGCGTCCCCGTGTCCCCCTGTCTCCGTCTCCTTATCCCACGGTGCAGGCTTGCGGATTTGCTCCCACACAGGGCTATAGAGAGCCTCATACAGTTCTCTTGCCATCTCTACCATCCCCACATAACCTGCATAAGGATGATGACGTTCTTGGTTAATATCTAAGAAAGGAATCCGCGCTTTCAGAGCGGTGTATTGATTGCGACCACCCGCAATTAACATATCAGCTTTCGTATCTTTAACTAATTGCAACAGTTCTTTAGCGTTGCCCTTTTCCATCATGATGCCATCGTTACCGATCAACTTTCTGATTCGGGCTTTGTCTTCTTCCGTACTCTTGCGAGTACTGGTAGCAACAACTTCGATACCCAAGTCTTTAGCGGCGGAGATAACCGACCAACTCTTAACACCCCCGGTATAAAGGACAACTCGCTTGCCTTTGAGTCGAGCGCGGTAAGGCGCCAATGCTAAATCTAGAGCTGCGGTTTCTTCGGCGATTAGCTTTTCGGTGCGTTGTTTTAAATCTTCATCCCCCAGCTTTTCGGCAACATTCCGCAGACAGCGGTTCATGTCATCTATGCCGTAAAAAGACT
This sequence comes from uncultured bacterium, assembly GCA_964245695.1. Classification (GTDB taxonomy): domain Bacteria; phylum Cyanobacteriota; class Cyanobacteriia; order Cyanobacteriales; family Nostocaceae; genus Hassallia. Next base: position 14,496 of record CAXTNZ010000064.1, read on the forward strand.
CTTCAATGTAAGGAATGCCGTAACGCTCCTCCATCTTTCTCGCCATGTTGAGCAGCGCTTTTGAGCAAATCATCACATTCAGTTTAGCGCGGTGAGCGTGACAAACTTCGTCGTAGCGAGCATCACCAGTGATTTTTGACAAAACGCGGATGCCGAGTTTTTCAAATAATCTCAGAACTGTCCACATTTCCCCGGCGATGTTGTACTCACCGATGAGATTAATGTCTAGTGGCGTTGTATACTCAGGTTCGCGAGTACCAACAACGTATTCTAATAAAGCTTCACCGCCAAAGCGATTACCGAGATTTTTGCTACCAATGAATCCTGGGGAAACTACGGGGACAACAGGCGTTCCTGTTTTTTGAGCCGCAGCTTTGCAAACAGCATCGATATCATCGCCAGTTAAAGCGGGGACACAAGTAGTATAGACAAATATCGCCGTTGGGTTGTAGCGTTGGTGCAATTCCAAAATGGCTTTGTAGAGCTTCTTTTCGCCACCGAAGATGACATCATTTTCGGTTAAATCGGTGGTGAAACCCATTTTGTAAAGCTGAGGACCACTAGAGAGACTACCACGACTTCCCCAAGAATTACCAGCGCAGGCGATCGGACCGTGGACTAAATGAGCAGCATCAGTAATTGGCACTAGGGCAATCATTGCACCATCAAAAGCGCATCCCCCTTGAGCAGCTCCTGGTTGTGCTTGTTGCGTGCAAGATTTATTTTTCTTTTCCCCATGCTTTTGGCTGTTATGTTCGCATCCCGTTTCACTGAGCAGCTCGTTGATTTTTCCTTGGGTAACTTTCATCTCTCTCTTTATACAGAATAAAAAACAACTATGGATAATGTCAATAGTCAAAAAAGTTTTGACTTTAGACTCTAAACTTTGGACTCTAGACTAATTAACAAATATATTTTGTGACATCTTCGCCACAAACATCAGTAAGATAAGATAAGGCACGGAAACGCAATCCGATAAACTCATCATACAAAGGATTAAGTTTGCACAGTGGGGGGATGTGTAAAGTCCGTCCAAATAAGTTTATGCTTCGCTCAAAGGGGCAACCGCAAGGAATGATTTGGCAGATTAAATGAGCGATGCGAGCATTTTTAATTTCAGCATTATCCACCAGTTGGCGCAAAGGATATAAAATATCAAATGAGCCGGGTTTCTTATAGTTGGGTGGACGTAAATTAGTGTGGGAATGAGTGTGAGTGTGATTGTGTTCGTGAGCGGGAGTTATAGATTTCATAACAGAAACCTCAAGAAAAAACTAAAAGAAAAAAGGAAAGTAGGGATTGGGGATTGGGGATTGGGTACTAGGTACTGGGAAGAGCGAAAGATTCTTCTTCCAGTCTCTAGTACAACCAGTCCCTAGTCCCCAGTCACCTTACTCCTTTTCCTTTTGTGGCACGCGAAGATGAAATTTCTAACGAATTAAGTCGTAAGAAATATCAGTTTTAGAAGGAATGTTGGTGTTGTGATCGATGTCCTCGAACACGGTGTTAACAACCCAGTTGAGCAAGTTGATGATGCCTTGATAGCCGACGGTGGCGTAACGGTGCATGTGGTGACGATCCATGATCGGATAGCCGATGCGAACCAGGGGAACTTTGCAATCGCGCCACAGGTACTTACCGTAGGAGTTACCGATGAGTAAGTCTACGGGTTCGGTGAACAACAAAGAACGCAAGTGCCACAAATCTTTACCAGCCCACAGAGTAGCACTCTTACCGTTAGCGTAAGAAGCTAGCAACTCTTTGAGTTCTGTTTCAAAGTTTTCATTGCTGTTGTGGACAAGGATATGCACGGGTTCAGCACCCATTTCCAGCATGAAGCCGACTACACTGTAAACTAAATCTGGATCGCCGTACATAGCGAAGCGCTTGCCGTGAAGCCATGAATGAGAGTCAGTCATCGCATCAACTGCGCGACCGCGTTCGATTTCTAGTTCTTTGGGAATGGGTTTACCAGTTAGTTCGCTGAGTTTCATCAGAAACTCATCAGTACCCTTGATACCCCAAGGACGAGAAACTACGGTTGGTTGCTTCCACTCTTTTTCAATGTACTCGCGGGTTTTGATGGTAGAGTGCGCTTGCAGAGCGATTGTGGCTTTACCATTAATCGAATCTGCTGCATCTTCCAGCGGAGTACCACCTGGGTACATATCAAATTCACCTGTGTTGGGTGAATCCAGATAATCGCTGTTATCTGCCAAGATTGTGTAATCGATGCCCATCAATTCGCAAATCCGCTTGATTTCCCGGTTGTTACCAACGTAGGTATCAAAGCCAGGAATAAAGTTGATTTTGCCATTGCTGGTTTCTTTCTTATGACCTGCGGTCAAGTTAGAAAGAATACCTTTCATCATGTTATCGTAGCCAGTGATGTGGGAACCAACAAAGCTAGGAGTGTGAGCATAAGGTACTGGGAATTCTTGAGGAACTGAACCAGCTTCCTTGGCGTTGTTGATGAAAGACTGCAAGTCATCACCAATTACTTCTGCCATACAGGTGGTGCAGACAGCAATCATCTTTGGCTTGTAGAGTTGATAGGAGTTTGCCAACCCATCAATCATGTTTTGCAGACCACCAAACACCGCTGCGTCTTCTGTCATTGAAGAACTGACGCCAGAAAACGGTTCTTTGTAGTGACGGGTTAAGTGGGTGCGGAAGTAAGCAACGCAACCTTGAGAACCTTGGACAAAAGGTAGAGTGCCTTGAAAACCAACAGCAGCGAAGATTGCGCCCAATGGTTGGCAACCTTTAGCGGGGTTAACGGTCAATGCTTCACGGGCGAAGTTCTTTTCACGATACTCCCAACCCTTGGTCCATTCTGCAACACGCGCAACTTCTTCGGGGCTGTGTCCGTTTTCAAATTCCTTTTTGTTCTGAAATAGCTGTTGATATTCCGGTTGGTGGAATAGTTCGACGTGATCCTGAATATTTTCCGGATTTTGAGGCATTACTAATTCTCCAAGCTGCTGTAGTCGTTACTTTCAAAGGAGGTGCGGGGGAAATCCCGCATCTTAATCGGGATGGAAAGCGGGAATATGATTCAAAACTCAGAATGCAAAATTCAGAACTTTGAATTTTTAATTTTGAATTTTGTATTCCCAACTTTCTCCTGGGGTTTTAGCCCCAGGCTATCCCTTTCTTTGCGATTTTTTTAGGCGATCGCCTTAGCTGCTGTTTTAGCTTCTGCTTTCTTGCTCCAAGGAGCGCCGATTAATCCCCAGGTTGGGCTGTTCAGTGCTAGATCCATATCACGAGCGAAGATAGCGAAGCCATCATAACCGTGATAAGGACCGGAGTAATCCCAAGAGTGCATTTGACGGAAAGGAAGACCCATCTTTTGGAAGACGTACTTCTCTTTCACACCAGAAGCGATGAGGTCGGGTTTGAGTGCTTTCACAAACTCCTCGAACTCGTATGCGGTAACGTCGTCGTAAACGATGGTGCCGTTTTCGATGTAGCCGCTGGTACGTTTGTAATCGTCGTTATGAGCGAACTCATAACCTGTACCAATCATCTTCATTCCTAAATCTTGGAATGCGGGTACAACGTGACGGGGACGCAGACCACCAACCATCATGGCAACAGTCTTACCTTCTAAACCTGGGCGATATTTCGCCACGATCGCATCCATTGTTGGCTGATATTTGGCGATGACCTTCTCAGCGTTTGCTTGGATCTTCTCGTCAAATTTAGAAGCAATTTCCCGTAAGGATGCAGCAATCTTGGTAGGACCAAAGAAGTTGTATTCCAACCAGGGAATACCGTAAGTTTCTTCCATGTGACGGCTGATGTAGTTCATCGAACGGTAGCAGTGAATCAAATTCATCTTCACGTTCGGTGTCATCATCATTTCATTGATGGTGCCATCACCTGACCACTGAGCGACTACGCGCAAGCCGATTTCTTCTAACAAAATGCGGCTAGCCCAAGCATCACCACCGATGTTATAGTCACCGATGACTGCTACATCGTAGGGGGTAGACTCTAATTGCAGTTTGCCGTCTTTCTTGTCTTTATCTGCCTTAGTAAAGACCCAATCGCGCACTGCGTCGTTAGCAATGTGGTGTCCCAAGGACTGAGAAACACCCCGGAAGCCTTCGCAACGCACAGGAACAACAGGCTTTTCAATCTCTTTTCCTGCTTTTCTAGCAACAGCTTCGATGTCATCCCCAATTAGACCGATGGGACATTCAGATTGAACGGAAACACCACGGTTGAGGGGGAAGAGTTCGTCAAGTTCTTGGATTAGCTTCAAGAGTTTTTTGTCACCACCGAAAACGATATCTCGTTCTTGGAAGTCGGAGGTGAAGTTCATGGTGCCAAAGCTGTCTATACCTGTGGTACCGATATAGTAGTTACGACGACCAGACCAGGAATAGTAACCACAACCCACGGGACCGTGGCTGATGTGGATCATGTCTTTGATCGGACCCCAGACCACACCTTTAGAACCGGCATAAGCACAACCACGAGCGGTCATTACACCAGGAAGAGATTTGACGTTAGACTTAACGCCGCAGTCAGCTTTGCCTTCTTCGTATACGTTTAGGTGCTTTTCCCGTTTTTTCTTGGCTTTGTCGGGGTAAGCTTCGAGAACTTCTTTAATTAGTTCTTTTCTTTCTTCGACGATGTTCTTGTTTTCTGGAGGTGTCATATTCTGCTTCAGTAGGTCTTAAGGATCTGGGGATAACGAAGGGAAGGGCACATTTTATTGCCGATCTTCCCCTGAGGGGTTGGGGACTGGTAGTCCCCTGGGGGGTAGAAGGTAGGGAGAAAGTAAAAGGGAAATTCTGCAATTTACTCCTTTTTTCTTTTTCCTTTTAAAGCGAGCATTATTTCTGAGCCGCGATTTATGCTACAGGAGCTTCGGCTGCACTCTTACCAATCAGCATTGCAGCATTTTCTTCGCTTTCGAGAATACCGAATTCAATCAACAATTCTTCTAGCTCTTCCATTTCGATAGGTGTGGGGATAGCCAGATTCTTGTTGTCGATAATTTTCTGAGCCAATGTCCGATATTCATTAGCTTGGTTGCTTTCAGGTGCGTACTCGTTAACAGTCATCCGGCGCAATTCTGCGTGTTGAACGATGTTGTCACGGGGTACAAAGTGAATCATTTGGGTGTTCAACCGTTTTGCCAAGGTTTCGATCAATTCGATTTCCCTGTCAGTGTTACGGCTGTTACAAATCAAACCACCTAAGCGCACGCCACCAGTGTGAGCATACTTGAGAACACCACGAGCAATGTTGTTAGCAGCGTACATTGCCATCATTTCACCCGATGTGACGATGTAGATTTCTTGTGCTTTACCTTCACGAATAGGCATAGCGAAACCACCGCACACAACGTCACCTAATACGTCGTAAGATACAAAGTCTAGGTCTTGGTAAGCACCGTTTTCTTCTAAGAAGTTGATGGCGGTGATGATACCCCGACCGGCGCAACCTACACCAGGTTCTGGACCACCAGATTCTACGCAACGAACGTTCCGGAAGCCGGTGAGCATCACTTCTTCGATTTCGATATCTTCTACTGCGCCACGTTCTGCGGCGAGGTGAAGAACGGTTGTTTGAGCCTTGCTGTGCAGCATCAAACGGGTGGAGTCAGCTTTGGGGTCGCAACCCACAATCAAAATGCGCTGACCCATTTCTGCCATAGCTGCAAGGGTATTTTGAGAGGTGGTAGATTTACCAATACCGCCTTTACCGTAGAAAGCTATCTGTCTAATTTTTTCGTCAGTCATGATGAGTTTTGCTCCTGCAATTGGTTGATTGGTGGGTATGCAGCGTTTGTGTGATGCGTTCTGTGCCCGATTTACAGCGCTGACCGCTTTCTTGAAGAACGCGCCTGGAGGCGATCGCTCTCCCACTAAAATTATTGAAAGCATCATCGTTTCCTCGTTAAATTTGTTTTCTTTTCGGTTTTATGATTATTTTTTGTCACTGGTCATTAGTTTTAACTAATGACCAATGATTTTAAGAATTAGGCACTTTACAAATACGTCATAATGTGTAATGGCTAAATACTCAAGTAGAACTTGACCCGCGCTTTGCTTTAATTCAAAATCCAAGTCTTCTTTTTGAATTTTGAATGCGTGAATTTTGAATTCCCCGCAGGGGTTACTTGTTCAAAATAGCGCCCTTCAATTTGTCAACACGAGCAACTGCTGCGTTTGTGTCTTCTGCGGATGCACCAACGGAAGCCATTGATTCTTTCAGATGAGAAACGATCGCATCGAAGTGTGATTGCTGTAGATTCATACCCGCGTGGGTTTTTTCCATTGTCCGACCAGAGTATTGGTTGGGACCCTCAAAAATTTGAGCGAAGAAAGCAACTTGATGCTGGCGTTGCTTTTCCATATCTGTATTAGCAAAAAACGGTTGGAGGGTGTTATCTGCTAAAATACGTTTGTGGAAATCTTGAACCACTTTATCTAGAGTTGCTTGTCCGCCAAGTTTGTCGTACAACTTGTCCATATCTTTCTCCTTTGAAGCGAGTTGGATGACCAATATGTGCTGTTGCTGTCTGTTGTCAGTAGGACTGAAAGAAAAGCAAGTTATGTGGGTCAAATCCTACTTTCTCTACAAGGCTTATACTATGACGTATTTGTAGAGTACTTAAGCCTTAAAACATTGGCTCAACCGCTTCGACTACTATGCTTTGAGAAATGCGATCACGTAATCTCGCTTCAATCGCAATTTTCAAGGTTGCAGTACTGCTAGAACAAGAACCACATGCACCTTGAAGTAGAACCTGAACGCGATCGCCTTCGACATCGTAGAGTTCAACATCTCCACCGTCGGCTAGCAATACAGGTCTAACTTCTTCATCCAGCACTTTTTGAATGAGTGCGATTTTTTGGACAGTCGTCAACGGTCTAATTTCTGTTGCAACCCCGCCCTTATTACTTGCAGGAGCGGCGATTGGTAGTGCAGATTCCCTTTGCACTTCTTTAATTATATCATCAATAGTCGCTAAACAAGAACCGCATCCGCCACCGGCTTTAACGTAATTTGTTACATCCTCTGCGGTGATAAGACTATTCTCGCGAATTACGCGGCGAATCTTTGTATCGCTGATGCCAAAACAGGTACAAATTAGGGTTCCTTCATCATCATCGTCATGAACTTCGCGCTCAATGCCTCGATAATTAAAGATAGCAGCTTCTAAAGCTTCTTGTCCCATCACCGAACAATGCATTTTGGCTTCAGGAAGTCCACCTAAATAATTAGCAATGTCCTTGTTTGTTACGGCAAGCGCTTCATCAAGAGTTAAACCTTTAACTAATTCAGTCAAAGCACTACTTGAAGCGATCGCACTCGTACAACCAAAAGTTTGAAAGCGAGCATCAAGAATCTTATCGGTGTCAACTTCAACTTTCAAGTGTAATCTGAGGGCATCACCGCAAGCAATGCTGCCGACTTCTCCCATCGCAACTTTAACCCCAGCTTCGCCATTCTCTTCAATTTCACCCTGATTTTTGGGATTGTAGAAGAGTTCTAATACTTTGTCTGTATATTCCCACATAAGCTGATTTTAGATTTTAGATTTTGGATTTTGGATTTTGGATTAGGGCATTGGGCATTGGGGAGGCAGTGCGTTGTCCGGGTTTCCCGCTACTCCGCGCACCTGCCGTCATGGGGTATAATTCTTTTTCTAGTCCAAGCGTCCCCAGTCCCTAATCCCCAGTCCCTAATCCCTAGCGATGAGCCAATGTTTGCTCTTGTGCTTGCAACCAACCTGCTTTATCGTTTTTGAAGGGCGACATATCGCGCAGACGTTGGATAATATCGGGCATTACCGCGATAACTTGGTCAATTTCGGCTTCGGTTGTGTAGCGGCAAAGGCTGAAGCGAATTGAGCCGTGTAAAATGGTGTAGGGTAAGCCCATTGCTCGGAGAACGTGAGACGGTTCGAGAGAACCAGAACTACAAGCAGAACCGGAAGATGCACAAATGCCGTGTTGGTTTAAGTAAAGGAGAATTGCTTCACCTTCGATATACTTGAAGCCGATGTTGGTAGTGTTGGGTAATCTCTGCGTTGGATCGCCGTTAACTTGGCAATCGGGAATTGTGGCGAGTATAGTTTGTTCGAGGCGATCGCGCAATCTTCTTTCTCTTTTTGTCGCCTCTTCTAAGTGTAACATTTCCAGTTCGGCAGCTTTGCCCAAGGCGATAATTCCCGGAACGTTTTCTGTTCCCGAACGGCGTCCGCGTTCTTGTTGTCCACCAATGAGTAAGGGACGGAATCTTACACCGCGTCGCACATACAAAACACCAATTCCTTTAGGTGCATGTATTTTATGACCGGACATCGTAAGCATATCTATGGTGCTAGTCTTCATATTCAGCGGGATTTTACCAACTGCTTGCACCGCGTCTACATGAAATATAGCACCATACTCTTTGACGCGCAACCCAATTTGCTCAATTGGGAAAATCACACCTGTTTCGTTATTGGCGTACATAATTGTCACCAAAGCGGTGTTACCAGTCAGGGAGGCTTCTAGTTCATCTAGATCCAACTGTCCCTTACCATTCACCGACAAATAGGTAACGGTGTAACCTTGAGTTTCAAGTTGTTTGCAGACATTCAGCACGGCTGGATGTTCAACTTGGGTGGTGACGATGTGGCGCTTTTCAGGTTGCGCTAACAAAGCAGCACGAATCGCAGCGTTATCACCTTCTGTACCGCAACTGGTGAAAATGATTTCTGAATCATCGGCTCCCAGTAAGGCTGCAACTTGTTGACGTGCTTGTTTTACGGCTTTACCGACTTGCCCACCAAAGGTGTGCATACTCGAAGGATTACCGTAAAAATCTGTCATGTAGGGCATCATTGCCTCTACTACTTCTGGATCTACTTTGGTTGTGGCGTTGTTATCCAGATAAATGCAGTTCTTTTGCATTGCTTTCTACTTAATTTGACGGCTTCGCAAATTTGTCTTTATATTGAAAGTTTTTAGTGGTGTAGCAATCCTATTTGAAGAGAAACGAACCGCCTTCTCTTCGAGAGGCTTTGCCAACGCGCAGCGTCTCCGACAGGAGAAGAAGCCAAGAGCGCCAAGAGAAGAGATGGGGGAGAGTTCTCAGGGAATGATTTAGGATTGCTATATGAAGTGCTTTACTTGCAAAAAGGATGTGGTTTCACTTTTCACACTTCATACGACGAGGGAAAACCTATGCTTTAATTCTAGCTTCTTGCTGTTGATTTTTTTGCAATTGTTCAGAGTATTTCTGGGAATAACAGTTAAACCAAGTTTCCCAATAATCTGGTTCTTTTTTTAGATTCTTGACTATATTGTTGTAAGTGTCAAACCATGATTCCCAGTAATCGTTTGGCTGTTTTTTGCAACCGTTGCAAGTGGGACAACCGGCTTTACATTGAGCCACACTATAAACACTATCAACACAGTTTGTGCAAAGGTCGGGGTCAATCCAGTGGTTTCCGTCAATTATCTTAATGGCGCCAACTGGACATACAGATGCACACAGTTTGCAGGAAATACATTGGCTGGTAATTTTGTAAGCCATGATTATTCTCCTTATTATATTAGGGCATGGGGCATTGGGAGGGGCGGGGAAACCCCGCCCTCACGGAAGTGGTGATTGAGGATTAGAAATAATCTTCTTACCTAGTCCCCAGTCTTTATTCCCTAGCCTTTATTCCATTGTTGGTAAAACTCTAAAGCGACTTTTTCGATGACGTCGTAGCTTTCAACAGTCTGTATTCCGACTTTGTGCAATTTTTCTTTGGGAGATTCACCAATTTTGGAGACTAAAACCGCTTTGCAATCGGCGATCGCTTCAATGATTTTTTCTAGTGTGCCTTCTTCTCCATATCCACTTTGGCAGAAGTGGTCTATTTTGCGATGACTAACAAAACGAGCTTCGTTAGCATCTACTTCGTAAATTTGGAATTCTTTCGCATGACCGAAGTGTTGATTTACCAATCCGCTACCTTTTGTCGCTACTGCAACTAAAATTTTGGGACTGTTTTGTACAGACGCGATTAATCGCGTCTCTACTTTGGCTTTTTCTTTAGCTGCTTTGATTTCTTCTTGGAACTTCTCAATTCCTTCGTGAACCTCTTGACGTTTAGCCAAGTCGTATTCCGGTGTTATTTCCAAGATTTTATCTTTGCTAAATTCTTGGCTGCGGTCTTCTCCTAATAATCCTACCGCATCTGCACGACATTGACGACAATGACGCATCATTTTCATGTTGCCGGAGCAATCATCTTGAACTGCCTTGAGTTCTTTCGGTGTGGGACCGCGCTGACCGGTTAAGCCGAAGTGTGTGCCGTGTTCTGGTGCAGAAATCAACGGCATAATGTTGTGCAGAAATGCACCTTTGGAGCGAATGACTTTATTTACTTCTACTAAGTGTTCGTCGTTAATTCCCGGAATCATCACCGAGTTGACTTTGCACAAGATGTCAGCTTCTTTCAAAGCTTGCAATCCTTCCATCTGCTTTTCGTGGAGAATCTTGACTCCTTCAAGACCTCTGTAGCGCTTGCGGTTGTAGTGAACCCAAGGATAAATCTTGACCCCGATTTCTGGGTCTACCATGTTGATGGTGATGGTGACGTGATCGATATTTAGTTGTTTAATGCGATCGACGTATTCCGGAAGCATCAATCCGTTGGTTGACAGACAAAGCTTGATATCTGGTGCTTGTTCGGCAATCAACTCAAAGGTGCGGAAGGTCTTGTCTGGATTCGCTAGTGGATCTCCAGGACCTGCGATTCCCACAACTGTCATTTGAGGAATTTTGCCTGCAATTACCAAAGCTTTGTGTGCTGCTTCTTCGGGAGTTAGCAATTCGCTAACTACTCCGGGACGACTTTCGTTCGCACAGTCATATTTCCGGTTGCAATAGTTGCATTGAATGTTACAAGCCGGCGCAACTGCAACGTGCAGCCTAGCGTAGTGATGATGTGCATCTTCACTATAACAAGGATGCTTGGCGATGCGCTCTTTGGTCTTTTCGTCCATTTCGACGACTTGGCTATTATCGCTCTTACGTCCGCAACCACCGGATTTTGCTTTGGTTGGTTCTGTGACGGTGGTGTTGATAATTCCTGAAGACGGTAGTGTCATTGAATCTCGCAAAGGATCGGTGGACTGTGGCTGCCACTGTGGGAGATGGAAGTACTACCTGTAGAATTGAAGTCGCGTCTTCTACTCACTTTGTCTGATGACTCAGGTTGTAAAACCCTGGTTTACGTCGGCTGGTGTGTGTCAACGTTTGAATCTTGGTGTGTACAGCCGCGACTTCTATTTACAGGATATGGTGCTATCTCATCCCTCCACTCACTAATCGCTCTTCTATCTGGGAGGAAAATAAGCTGTTGTCGTTGTCGGAGCGCTTAGTGATTGGCGATATAAGATTTATAGCAGTCGTTCACAAAGCAGTTGAAGCGGCTGTTCTGGATAGAATTTATTGAATTAATTAAGCTTGTACTCAAAACATGAAACCCACTTGATATCTGAGTTTCAAGAATTAAAAAATATTTTTCCGGGTAGGGGTACTAGTATTTTCTAATAGGGGTACTAGTATTTAGGGAGGAGGGTGCAGGGGTTTGATGTACTCAACTCTAACCCAATCCTCATAAGGATTAAAGCAGAATTTTAGCTTTTTTTTATCTCTCTTAGGTTGTACTCAAGCTACCCTTAAATGCATCAACAAATACCATTTCTGGCGGATTTAAGGGGCGAAAATCTGGAGTAGGCTTGTCTGGACTACTCCAGAAAATTGCGAAATTCAATTCTGTATACAACATATCATTTTTTTGAGGGAAAAAATGCCGTTTATTTTTTTTTAAGATTTGGCGGAATGTTAATGAGAAAAAGTAGCACGTAAAAGTGGGTTTTGATGGCGCAAAAGCGCTTGTGTGGGGAGATGCAGCGATGCGGATATGAAAGCAAATTAAGAGCGATCGCACTACGGCTTCTGTAATAATCGCCTTGCAGATGATAGATTACCAGATAAAATCTGTAGTGTTCCACTTTTGTTGTAAAAGTTATCCTAGGCATAACCTACGTTAAATATTCTCCTGGTTCGTAGTGAGCGGTTTACCGCTCAAATTAACGACTGAAGCCGTTACTACGTTAAAGAGTGTTTATGCCCATGTAGTTATTAACAAACTCAGTGTTTTCTTAGTTCAGTTAAAAAATCGGGGTAGTTAAAAGGGAAATTATGAAAGCGATCGCTATTCGTGGTTATGGTTCGGCTGATGTGTTGCAGTATGAGGATTTACCAACACCGAAAATAAAATCAGATCAGTTGCTGGTGAAGGTTCACGCTGCTAGTGTTAATCCGGTTGATTGGAAAATCCGCCAAGGAATGCTGCAATTGATTACGGGTTATTCTTTCCCGAAGATTTTGGGCTTTGATTTGTCGGGTGAAGTGGTAGAGGTAGGCTCTGCTGTGACGCGCTTTAAACCGGGAGATTTGATTTATGGTTGCTTAAGCGTTGCTTTTGGGGGAGCTTATGCAGAATACGCTGCTGTTCCTGAAAGAGTTGTGGCTAAAAAACCGGCGAATATGACGTTTGAAGAAGCAGCTTCTTTACCTGTTGCTGCGGGTACTTCGTTGCAAGCTTTGCGAGACTTGGGAAACATTCAACCGTTACAAAGTGTCTTGGTAAATGGTGCTTCGGGTGGTGTGGGCATTTTTGCAGTGCAACTTGCGAAGATTTTTGGATCTGAGGTGACGGCTGTTTGCAGTAGCAAAAACTTTGATTTGGTGAAGTCTTTGGGAGCCGATCGCCTGATTGATTACAAACAACAAGATTTCACTCAAGATGCAGCCCTGTACGATATTATCTTTGATGCGGTTGCGAAAGAATCGTTTTCTAGCTGCAAAGAAGTTCTTAAACCTAACGGAATTTATATAACTACATTGCCTACACCTGACACTTTTGTACAAGGTGCTTTGACTGCGCTGATTCCTGGTAAAAAAGCCAAATTCATTCTTCTCAATTCCAACACTGAGGACTTTACTTACCTCAAGGATTTAGTCGAAGCTGGGAAAATGCGAACAGTAATCGATCGCACATTTCCTTTAAATGAGTTAGCAGCAGCGCATACATACAGCGAAAGTGGTCGAACTGTGGGGAAAATTGCGATCGCGATCGGCTAGAAGAGGAGGGGGGG
>CAXTNZ010000065.1:0-27551 GCA_964245695.1 uncultured bacterium
GGGGAGTGGGGGAAGAGAAGCAGATTCTTAACTAAACTAATGACTCTTGATTAATGACTTCTGACTAATGACTCTTGACAAATGACTAATATTCGCATAGGTAATGGCTACGATATTCACCGATTAGTGAGCGATCGCGCTTTGATTTTAGGAGGAGTGAAAATTCCTCACGAAGTTGGTTTGTTGGGACATAGTGATGCTGATGTCCTGACACACGCGATTATGGACGCGATGTTGGGGGCTTTGTCTTTGGGGGATATTGGACATTATTTCCCCCCCAGTGATCCTCAATGGGCAGGGGCTGATAGTTTAATGCTATTAGCTCAAGTACATCAGCTGATACGCGATCGCGGTTGGCAAATTGGCAATATTGATTCGGTAATAGTCGCAGAACGTCCAAAGTTAAAACCGCATATTGATAACATGCGGGACAAGCTAGCAAGTGTTTTGCATCTTTCACCAAATCAAGTTGGTATCAAAGCCACGACTAACGAAAAATTAGGTCCTGTGGGACGCGAAGAAGGTATTTGTGCTTATGCTGTTGTTTTGTTAATGGCTGAGTGAGTAACTTTATTTAACAGTAGTTAGGATGGGAATTAAAGAGTGCGAGCGCACACAATAAACCTAAACTTGTTAGGAAATAAGAGCAATGCTAGCTATCAACTTAGAATCAGAAGTAGACCGTCCTGATTTTGTGGCATTAGACAAAGAAGAGCAAATTATTCTCATAGCCGAAGTAAAAGGTAATCCATTCGACTCCAACACAAAAAAGACAAAAGAAAATGCTATCTTGCAAATTATTGACTTCTTGCAAGCTGAAAAAACTTTGATTTTCTTTGCCATGTTTGTTGACTTGGAAAATGTTTTATTTTTTCGGTGGAATGGGAAAATTTTGTCAGAAGTTATTCTAAGTATAAACACTGCGGATGTGCTGAGTCATTACGAGCCAGAATTCCATAGTAAACAAATATTTAATCTTTATCTGCTAGTTCTGACAGAAGCTTGGTTACGTGACTTGACTTATCATTGGAAGTTAGAAATACCACCTTTCACTAAAGAGATGGCAGATATTGGTTTATTACAACTATTAGAAGATGGATCTACTCAAGCTTACTATTGATTAGTGGTGATACTTTACGTTGAAACGAATTTTTTGATGGGTATTGCTAAAGGGCAAGACCCACAAGCAAGAAATTTACTGCTTAATACGCCGACATCTGTTTGTCTAGCAATATCTAGCATTTGTTATGTAGAAGCTCTTACAACATTGGAGCAAGAAGAAAAATACAACAAAGATTTCCTCCGCAGGTTAGATATTCAAATTAATGAAGCAGAACGAGATAAAACTTCCCAAAAATCACAGTTATTATTTTCGCTACTAAACCAATCCAAAGTTAGCTTTGTTGAACACAAGAATGAAATCGTACAAGATTTTTATACAAGTTTTAACCAGCTGAGCAGCAAAGCGAAAGAGATTTTATTAGCGACAGAAATTATTCAAGAAACCTTGGAAAGAAACATTCTAGAAAGACATCTGACAGATAAATTAATTTTAGAGTGTATAATTCACCATGCCCGCTTACATTCTAGTGAGACAAAAGTATTTTTAAGTAGCAATTCAAAAGAATTTGGTAAACGGGAAGTTGTAGAAATATTACAACATACTGGTATTCAGTATTTCAACAAAACTCAAAACTTCCTCGGTTGGCTACAATCTCAATTACTTTAGAAAAAGACTTGAATATTGAAATTATGAAATTGGCTAGCATCTTCCCCATAATTCGGCGTTCTTGGTTACTAGTAATTCTGATGATTACAGCCCTTACAGTTACTGCCTGTAACCCGGCTAATTTTAGAACCGAAGCAGCGCAAGTACCGCAACTCGTCATCGCCGCTTTGGGTGAGCCTTCAACTTTTAACCCGGCGCTGAATGAGTCAGCATATAGCGTTTTTGGTTTTATTTACGACTCCTTAATTTCACTAAATCCCCTCACCACCAAGTTAGAGCCTGCTTTAGCTGAGTCTTGGGAAGTTACTGATAATGGGCAGCGGATTGTGATTAATCTGCGACCAGGGCTTAAGTGGTCAGATGGTCAGCCAATGACAACTGATGATGTTGTCTTTACCTACAACGATGTTTATCTGAACCCAAAGATACCCGCACCTAGCAAAGATGCTTTGAAAATTGGCGAAAGCGGTAAGTTGCCAACAGTAAAAAAACTTGATGATCGCCGAGTAGAATTTAGGGTGCCAGAACCATTTGCTCCTTTCTTAAACTTGGTTGGTGGAATAGAAATTTTGCCGGCTCATATTCTGCAAAAGTCTACCCAGACAAAAGGACCTGATGGCAATCTCCAGTTTCTCTCAATGTGGACAACAGGCACCGATCCCAAACAAATTGTGGGCAACGGTCCTTATGTGATGGAAAGCTATATTCCCAGTCAGCGAGTGATATTCCGGCGCAACCCATATTATTGGCGCAAAGATGCTCAAGGTAAACCTCAACCTTACATTGAGCGGGTTGTTTACCAAATTATTGAATCTACTGATAACCAGTTGATTAGTTTTCGCTCTGGACAATTGGATGATTTGGAAGTTGCTCCGGAAGGGTTTAGTTTACTGAAGCGAGAGGAAAAGCGGGCAAAGTTTAAAATATATAATGGTGGACCAGATACAAGTACGACTTTTATTGCTTTCAACCTAAGTAAAGCTAAGAATTCTCAGGGTCAGCCTTTCGTAGATCCCATCAAGTCTCGCTGGTTTAATAAACAAGAATTTCGCCAAGCTATAGCTTATGCCCTTGACCGCGAAACGATGAAAACAAATGCTTTTCGGGGATTGGGTGAACTGCAAAATTCCTTTGTTTACGTCAAAAGTCCCTTCTTCTTGCCACCAGAAAAAGGCTTAAAGGTTTACAATCACGATCCAGAAAAAGCAAAGAAATTACTTCTGCAAGCAGGCTTCAAATATAATTCTGCAAATCAATTAGTAGATGCTGATGGAAATCAAGTACGATTCACTTTGCTAACTAATGCCGAAAGGAAAGTTAGAGGAGATATGGCAGCGCAAATCAGACGCGATTTGGCTAAACTAGGAATTCGAGTTGATTTGCAAATCCTCAGTTTCAACGCTTATTTAGATAAACTGAAAGTCGCCCAAAATTGGGATTGTTATCTTGGTGGATTTGCTGGAGGGGGAATTGAACCTCATGGTGCTAGTAATATCTGGAGGATTAATGGAGCATCCCACGCATTTAATCAAAGTCCACAAGCGGGAAAATCCGGGATAACTGGTTGGGAAGCTGCTGACTGGGAAAAGGAAATTGACCGCCTTTATGTTAAAGGAGCGCAAGAAGTTGATGAAAACAAGCGCAAGCAATATTATTACGAATATCAGCGCATCGCTTCCGAACAGTTACCGTTTATTCATTTGGTAGAACGATTGAATTTGCAAGCAGTACGCGATCGCTTCTCCGGTGTGAAGTACACTGCTCTTGGTGGTCCCTTCTGGAACCTCTACGAATTGAAAGTAACCGATTAGGGACTGGGGACTAGGCTTCTCGTTCCCAGTCTGAAACTGGGAACGAGAGAAAAACAGAGATCTAAAATCTAAAATCGAAAATTACCGTGACTGAATCTGAAGCTTTGCGATCGCTCTTAGAAAAAGTTGCTAATGGTAACGTTACTCCAGACGTGGCGTTAGACCAACTCAAGAACTTAGCCTATGAGCCAGTAGGTGAGTTTGCCAAAATTGACCACCATCGCCGGCTGAGAACCGGTTTCCCAGAAGTGATTTGGGGACCTGGCAAAACTATCGATCAGATTGCTCAAATTATGGAAGTGATGCGCCTCCGTAACTCGGTGGTGATGGCTACGCGAATTGAACCAGAAGTTTATACTGCACTCGAAGCAAAAGTTCAAGGTTTGCGATACTACGAGTCGGCGCGGATTTGTGCCATAACTCCCCCAACTATCGAACCTCAATATCTTGGTAATATTGGCATTCTTTCTGCTGGTACTGCTGATTTACCTGTAGCTGAAGAAGCCGCTGTGACTGCCGAACTTTCTGGTTTCCGCGTTCAGCGTCTTTGGGATGTCGGTGTCGCCGGCATTCACCGCCTACTTAATAACCGCCACGTCATCGATTCCGCTTCGGTGTTAATTGTCGTGGCGGGGATGGAAGGCGCTTTACCCAGTGTGGTTGCGGGTTTGGCTGATTGTCCGGTGATTGCTGTTCCCACCAGCATCGGTTATGGTGCAAGTTTTGGTGGGTTAGCGCCCCTCTTGACAATGCTCAACTCTTGTGCGTCTGGGGTAGGCGTAGTGAATATTGATAATGGCTTTGGTGCAGCAGTTTTAGCAGGGCAGATTTTGCGGACTGCGAATAAGATAAAAATTAAAAATTAACAATCGTCATAAATAAATTTAGATGCTCGTAATTAAGAAGCTTCAAAAAAGAGCGGAGGTTCGAGTATTATTTTTTTACGTATCCACGAATACACTCATTCTTTTTATATCGTTATTTTTATTTTTATTTTTAATTTTTAAGCGGCGTTGATTTGCTATTCTACGCATGATAACAAAGGAAAAGCCATCAGCGGAAAATCTTCCAGATTTGGCTTGCACCCTTGCAGAAAGGGCGATCGCATCACATTAGATGAAGCTAATAAATATTAACTTTGCTATCAGAACCAACTCGGTATTATCGGCAATTACACGGTCATGATATTATTTTTTATAAAGAAATAAAATAACCAAAATGACCTGGCAAGTATCGTCTACGTGTCCGATTAATCCTATCCATGCTGCTGTAGGAAGAACAGGTAAAATATTGTTCTTTGGTGGTTCGGGTAACGATCCCAGCAATATGGCAAATTCCGCTAAAGGTGTCGCACTTTGGGATGTTAATAGTGGTATTTTCTCCACTCCCACGGTTCCACTAGATAGTAATAACAACCCGATTGACGTTTTCTGTGCCGCTCAATCGTTTCGACCTAATGGGCAATTGTTTGTTGCAGGTGGGACTCTGCAATATGACCCATTCAAAGGTATTCGAGATAGTTTTGTATTTGATTTTACCACCGAGCAATGGAGCAAGGTGGCATCAATGTATAGAGGTCGCTGGTATCCTACGGTTTTAACTTTGGGTAATGGTACAATCTTCGCTTTGTCGGGTTTGGATATAAATGGCAACCTCGACCGCAACCCGGAAATTTTTAACGGTACTACTGCTTGGAATATTTTTACACAACAAACCAGTGCTTTTGCCCTTTATGCCCACCTGGTATTGTTGAGTAGTGGCAAACTTTTTTATACTGGCGCTCAACTGGGGGGCAACAATGGTGTGTCACCACGCATTCTCACTTTACCCTCAAGATTTAATCGAGCGATCGCAGAACAAGCGGTGTCTGGGTTGCAAGCTTCAGATACCTGCAACCAAGCTGCTAGTGTGTTGCTACCACCAGCTCAAGACCAAAAAGTGATGATTATTGGTGGGGGTGGAGGTACAGCAACCAACCGAGTCAATATTGTCAATCTCAACGCTAGTACTCCCACTTATACCGCAGCAGCGTATCTGAATTATGCCAGGATGCACCACAATGCAATTTTGTTGCCCGATCGCACGGTATTTGTGTGTAATGGCAGCAAAGTAGAACAGGATGTATCACAATCAACACTGCCAGCGGAAATTTACAATCCAGCAACCAATGCCTGGACAGTAGTACAAACACCAACTGTTAACGGTCGCGTATACCATTCTGTGGCGGTGCTGCTGCCAGATGGCAGAGTAGTTACAGCAGGGGGAAATCCCGATCGTGGTTTTTATGAATCGCGCATAGAAATTTATAGTCCGGCGTACATGTCGCAAACAAGACCTGGGATCAATAGCGCTCCCGCGACAACGAACTACAATGCGACAATCACGATTCAGACATCCCAAGCTGCGAACATCAAATGGGTTCATCTAATTAGACCAATGGCACCCACGCATGGTCTAGATACGGAACAACGACTAGTAGACCTGCCAATTTCTTCTAGGACTAGCAGTTCTCTGAGTGTTCAGATAACGGGTAATCGCAACATAGCACCTCCTGGCTACTACATGCTGTTTATTGTTGATAACAATAACGTTCCCTCAGTAGCTAAATGGATTCAATTAACATAATGCTCTGCTAATTGCTGATGGTTAATGCCTCATAGCATTCATAACAATCAGCCCTTCGGGTACTCTCCGAGAACCCCTTCGGGGAACGCCAGTCACTCATGGGGGAAACCACGGCAGGTGCTTTATGCCGGGAAACCCGTCCACCGCACTGCCTCCCCTTGGAGAAGCGCCTCTCTATGAAGGGAGAAGACCGCGCTGGCTCACAATGAGCAATCAAATTCACAAATCAAAGCAGTATCAGCCAATGTTGATGGAACAATAAGCGTCACAACAATGGTTAGCTAGCAGTAATTCTGGGAGTAAAATATGAAACTGAAGTTAACACGTAGACAATTTGGTCAGTTGGCGGTGCTAGCCACCGCCGCAACTGCCACAGGGCTGTTTTCAAACAAAATCCTTGCACAACAGTCAAGCACGGTAATCTTGGGTGCGCGACCTGGAAATATCAGCGACCCCGATACCTCAACCGACCCGAACTCAGACACCACTGACCTGACTGATGGAAGCGCAACCGCAGATATTGTGCCCTCCACTTTGCAGACCATCGTCGTAGAGTCTTTTGATGTCGGGAGTCTTGACATTAAGACAGTACTGACAACCTCACCTATTTTGGAGACTAGTGAACAACTGAGCGGTTTTGTATCTTTAAAAGATGGCAGACTTGTAGTCGCCGCTACTAGTATCGATCCTGATAAGAAAAAGAAGCAAAGCGTTCGCTTAATATTCTTAAGTGAGTCAAAAAGCGTGGCTGTCTCCGGACTGAAAAACAACGAGGCACTTCGCAGTTTAGTGCGCTTAAAAGACGGCACGCTGGTTGGTCTAGTCGGCAAAATAAACGGAACGCCACCTTCGAGAATTGTGACGATTAATCCCGATACAGGTGAGGTTATCGATAGAGACAAAATTCCCGAACAAAAGCGGGTGACTGCTATAACTCAATGTCCGGACGGAACTTTTTATGGGATCGCCACGGAAAAGACAGGCGAAACCAGTGTATTCCAAATTGGTCAAGAGCAATCAACCAAATTGATTTTCAACGGTGAGGCGTGGAATAATGGTTTCATCGGTTTGGTTTGCGCTGCATCGAATCAATTGTACGGCTTGGGTGCGCTCAGGCATAAAGAATATCCTTTGTACCTGCACACTATCGATCCGAAGACTGGAGAAATAAAGAGGATAGAAAAAGGGTTCAACGTTTCCGCGATTACGATTGCATAGGCATTAGTAGTTAGTAGAAGCGTAATTAGTTGTAAAAACCAACAACTAAGGGCATTGCGCCCATTGGGATTGAATTGGATCAAGCGTAGGGTGGGCAAGGCACACAAAATCGCTCATTGTGGGCGATGCCCACCCTACAAATCATCCTTTAAATATGCAACCAACAAAATAGCCTAAGCTGTGACAGTGGCGATCGCCTTTTCAACAGATTGCAAAGCAGTATCTACTTCTTTTTCTGTGACAATCAACGGTGGCACAAATCGTAGGACTTTGGGACCTGCGGGAACAAGCAATAAGCCTTCATCCATAGCAACTTTGACGATATCAGGTGCAGTTAGCTGAATGGAAGCTTGCAACTCCATCCCGTTGATTAAACCCCAACCGCGTACTTCGGTAATTATATGCGGATATTTTGCGGCGATCGCTTTCAATCCAGATCGCAATTGTTCTCCCCGATCCTCAACATTCTGGAGAATATTCTCTCGTTCCAATGTCTGGCAAACCGAAAGCGCTACTCCACAAGCAAAAGGATTGCCACCAAAGGTGCTAGCATGTTCCCCAGGTTGGAAAACATCGCAGAATGATTTGCTCATCATTGCGCCGATGGGGATACCGCCACCTAAGCCTTTAGCACTGGTGAAAATATCCGGCTCAACGCCAAGATGTTCGTAACCCCATAATTTGCCGCTGCGTCCCATGCCAACTTGCACTTCATCGAAAATCAGCAAAATGCCGGTTTCATCGCAAATTTTCCGCAGCTGACGGAAGTAAGCAACATCACCCGGACGCACGCCGCCTTCTCCCTGCAATGGCTCGATCAAAATCGCCGCTACGCGATAATCACCTTCATCCAACTCGCTAATTGCCGCTTCCACCGCGCCAATATCGTTATAAGGTACGTAGTTGAATCCCGGCACAAGCGGGTCAAAGTTTTTTTGATACTTGGGTTGCCCGGTGGCGGTAATCGTCGCCAAAGTCCGCCCGTGGAAACTGGCGTGAGCTGTTAAAATTATTGGGTGTTCAATTTGTAACACTGTGTGGGCGTATTTTCGCGCAAGTTTGATGGCGGCTTCATTCGCTTCCGCCCCAGAATTGCAGAAAAACACGCGATCGGCACAGGAATGTTCAACTATCCATTTTGCCAATTCAGCCTGTTCGGGAATGTAGTACAAATTAGAAACGTGATGCAGCTTCTGAATTTGGCTTGTCACCGCTTCTACCATAGCAGGATGGGCGTGTCCCAGAGTGCAAGTGGCAATACCAGCCACAAAATCGAGATACTCTCGCCCCTGTGTATCCCAAACACGGCATCCAGCGCCCCGTTCTAGGGCTAGGGGAAACCGCGCATAAGTGGACATGACAACTTGATTGAAGCTATCTGGATCAAAGGGACTAGAGGGTACAGAACCTGATTGAGAAGGTATTGTTGCTTGTTTTAAAGTTTGTATACTCACTATCACGTCTCCTGAAAACTTTTGAGCGTATAGTCATTTACTAGTTTGATAGAAATTCTGGAAAATTTCTTATTATTGAGCTTACTAGCGATTGGGTATATGAAATAATTTTCTTACCCATTCCCCAGCTAACACTTCCTATAAGACTAGCGCTCGTATATCCTCAAACGAGTGGCAGCGGTGAAAAACTGTGTACTCAACGCTTGAGCAAAAATATCGTCGCATCCAAAAAGAGTTGATGGCAGGAACTGCCGCCCTCGGCGGTGTCTTCATCATTGGAACTTTATGGTACAAGCTAGTAGAAGGCTGGGGCTGGGAAGATGCAGCTTATATGACGGTGATCACCTTGGCTACCGTGGGCTATGGTGAGACGCATCCCTTGGGAAGCCGAGGACGGTTGTTTACGATCGCTCTAATTTTGATGGGTGTGATCACAATCGGTTTCATCGTCAATAGATTTACAGAAGCTTTAATTCAAGGTTACTTTCAAGAAGGAATTCGATTACGACAACAGCGGCGCTTAATGGAATCCTTGTCAGAACATTACATCCTTTGTGGATTTAGTCGGACTGGTCGTCAAATTGCCAAAGAGTTTCGGGCAGAAGGCGTACCTTTTGTAGTTATTGATTCGGAGATTGAATCGGTGCGAAAAGCACAATCTGAAGGTTTTACACTATATCAGGGTGATGCCACCCTGGATGAAACTCTCATTAAAGTTGGCATTGAGCGGGCAATTTGTATTGTAGCGGCGTTACCTTCAGATGCTGAAAATTTATATGTAGTGCTTTCTGCAAAAACATTGAATCCAAACATTCGCGCGATCGCACGCGCAAGTACAGAAGAAGCTGTGCAAAAGTTACAACGTGGCGGTGCAGATGCAGTGGTTTCTCCTTATATTACAGGCGGCAAAAGGATGGCAGCATCTGCCCTCAGACCCCAGGTAATGGATTTTGTCGATGGTATTCTCACAGGTGCAGATCGGCAACTGTACATGGAAGAACTTTTGCTCGATCCAGCAATTTGTACTTATGTCGGACAAACCTTACAGAAAGCAAGACTGCGATCGCAAACTGGTGCTTTAGTTCTGGCGATTCGCCGCACCGACGGCACCCTCATCGGTGGTCCCACTGGCGATACTATTTTAATGGCAGGAGATTTGCTGATTTGCATGGGTACAGCTGAACAACTGCGTAGCCTAAACCAAATTCTTGGACCAATTGCTTCTAAGAAACTGCGTAAACCTAAAAATAGCTGATCGAGTGATGGCGAGACAAAATAATTAAATGTCAAAAGCGACTGGGAAGCATTAAATTTTTAAGCCTATGCCGTTTTTGGCGAATTCTTCTACAGTTTTCTAGAGAAAAAGATGATAGGTCTAATTTTGATAACGGTACTGCTGACGCTGACAAACTTTGAACAACCTTTGTAGCCGCCACCGTTATATCAATCAACTTACCGCACACCTATCAACTATTTCCGGTACTGCGACAATACGGTTCAGTTAAGAAAAGTTATCTGAGCTAGGCTTGCAGGGGAAGCAGTCGGCGCAGTTCTTGTGCAGGGAAAGAGAAAAAAGGCTTATCACCAACTGTATTGGGTACTGCGGGAGCCTTAAGATTATTATCAAAAGGGCTGTTAAAACAATAAAAAATCTCTAGCCATAAACAACTAGAGACTAAGGAGAATTTGCTGCTTAAGAGAGGAGAATTTTAACCTTTCTTTCAAAATATATCTTTGTTAGCAAATCTATCACTACCGCTTTAGGAGTAATTTTAGTTTAATTTTATATGTAATTCTTAGCACAAATAATAAAAAGTCTTTGGCTTTTTGATAAGGCACTTGCCGCAGTCTCCCCTAAAAAAGCCAAAGACTAAAAGTTATCTACATAGTTGCACATTCGTAATTAATTTACTACCTTTAATATAAAAACATATTCTACCCAAAGAATGAATTTAGTTTAACTTTTTATGTAACAAAATAAACAAATAAAAAGTCTCTAGCATGAGGAACTAGAGACCAATTAACAATTAGCTTAATCAACTGTTGGAGCTATGAATAAGAGAGCATAGCATTAAAAATGTACCCTCATTATCCAACCTATTACTACCACTTTAGGGATGAGTTTAGTTTAATTTTCTATGTAATTGAGAATACAAATAAGTAGCTCAACCAAATTAGGCAGGCGTCTAATGGACACAATGAAATAATCAGGGTTTTAGGCTGATCAAAAGCTGATAATTCAGTTTCTTGAGTTACCTAAATGATGCGTTGTCCACGATGCCTAAACGCAGCGCAATCCGCTGATACTTCGTTGGATCATAGGGAGTACCTCTGTGCATCACTTGTGAGTTATCCCAAAAAACAATATCTCCTGGCTGCCAAACATGGGAGTATACTGGTGTGCAGTTTCTAACAGTCTCAAACAGTTCCTGCCAGAAATGTTTTGCCTCCTCTGGTCTATCCTCCAAACCAACTAAGATTGCCGTATCCGAGCCTAGATATAATCCCTTTTTACCAGTGACTTTGTGAGTAGACACAATTGGATGGACTTTCTTAGGGACATCAACATCGACATTGGTACGCTTAGAGAACATAGGTGGCATGTGATACATCGACATCTGCTCTAGTTGCTGTTGATGTTGACTATCTAGGTTATTGTACGCTTCTACCATGTCGAGGAACTCAGTGGTGTGGGGTTGCCCATCTACTCCTTCCGCAGGCGCTTCTACCTCGTAAAGCATCACTACATACAGAGCATTCATATCCAGTTTTTCTGTGCGTGGGATGCCATCCTTATCATGGTGCCATTGCCAAGCAAACTTTCCCGCTACTTCCTGAGTCAGTCCCTTTGGATTACCCAAGATATTCACATATCTACTTTGTAGGTCTGGACTGATATCGGGATCTAATGTCTTGGTATAGCCACCAAACATGAAATCACCAAAGGTCTGCCTAGCAAATTCTTCCAACTGCTGGGCGGTAAGATTTTGCTGTCTGACTACGACAACGCCGTGTTCCCACAGTGCTGCTTTGAATTCATATATCTGTTGATTTGTCAAGTGGACAAGATTACAACCTTGTAGCACTTCAACTCCAAGTCTCGATTGGTGCTGCGTTTGTTGCTGTTGATTGCTTAAAGCCATTTTTAAACAATTAGTTTTCGAGGGGACTATATAGTAAATTGGCTACTTCAAAACAGATGCGATCGCATATCAAGCTTGACAGACCATACTTAGCGAACGTGACATTAACGGCAAAGTAACCGGAAATTTTTATTGGTTTTAAGGATAGTGTAAAGCATTTGGGACTTAACCTGCTTTTGTGAGGCGGCGTATTGGCAGACAGCATTTGTGCTTAATCGGAGATTGATGCAAACGTACCTTACCAGATCAACCAAAAAGTTGCAACTTCTGGGGTTGATAACTGCTTGTAATGACTAATGACTCACCTCTTCTTGCCAATCATGCATGGGGGCTATGCTTTTGGTAACCCACTCGATAATCATTGGGGGAGCTTCTGATATTAAGATACTTGGATAAACTGCCATGCCCCAATTCGGATGAATTAACACACGGCATTTATTTTTCAGCACTGGGTAATTAAGTAAAGCTTTGACAGCTGCTGTGTCGTCGTGGGGAATTTGTCCTGGGTGAGAAAGTAAGGGATAGCCAGTGCGGGGGTCGATAATGTCTGTGAGATAACCGCGATCGCGCAGATTAAAAGCCGCATCACAGCCAAACCTCATAAACTTTTCCCGCAAGCGTTCTTTTTCTTTCTCTATTTTTGCCGTACTTTCCACTAACTGATATCGCGATCGCTGTAAGACAATCACCACCCACAAAAAAGGCTGGTTTTTCCAATCTGGTAATATCCGTTCGCAATTGGCACAGATATACTCACTGGGGGAATGAATGGATATCTGAACTGCTTGTCCCGTTTTGCCAACCAAATTAATGGGACAGCCTTGCTCCGAAGTGTAAACGCTCTTGTAGTTCACTACATTTATTCGGTTTTTGCAAGTTTTGTATTTGAATCCTTGGGATCGATGATAACTCTTAAACATTCATAAAAATCATCAATTTTACATAATATGTTAGGTTTATTTGGTGACATTGTTACTGAATTGCAAATTTTTAATCGCAGTTTTATCGTTTCTTAACTTGTTCTGATAGCAATTACTTGTATTTTTGGCAGTTTCCGGATTTCTGCAACGGTATATAGCTAGAGAGGCAAGGGATCTCGTCTCTATTCAAAAAATCTTAAATCATACCTTTGAGTGATAGCGATCGCTTGACTTTCAAGCGAGATTGTTGCGGTCAAAATCCTGCTAATTTACTGCTTTAAGAAAAGCTGCCATAACGAGAGCGTCTGGTATGGCGGGTTGAAGTCTTGCCCAAAAATAGCAAATCCAGACACAATTAATCGTATCTGGGATGCAACCTTCTTTCGGCTGAAGTTGAAGTTATGCTTTTTGGCAATACAGAAAATTAATCGAGCTTTAAAGCATTGACTGGAACTTCATCCCAAGAATCAACTATTCGCAATCGCGCCAGCCAACCGCTTGCCTTTTGCATCTGTGTCAAATTGTCCTGAAAAGATTCATGACAATCTTTTGCTTGGGACTCATCACAACAGGCAATACAAGCATGAATCATGCCAGACGGATCAATTTGCTCGTTTACCCAAATAGTCATGACGTATCCTCTGGAATTTCGCTGTTTAAAGGCATTTGCCATTTTAGAATACTACCAAAGCAGGGAAGAATTCAGGAGCCAGAAGCCAGGATTCAGAATTAATCAGTATTTTTACTATCGAACCACAAATAAACACTTCCTGTACATCGATATAAATCTCGTGTTAATCTGTGTGCATCTATGGTTTTTTTTACTCTTATTGGGAGCCATTGCCAGAAGTCTGATGTTGATCAGGGGTGGCAAATCTGGTTTATCTCGAAGCTGCATAAGGCTTCTCTCCTCGTTCATAGCGACGACGGTAAAGTAATTCAAGCTGTCCGCCATACTCCTGAATCATGGCAATTTGTCGCTGGTAAAGTCCCCGGAAGGTGTTAGCAAACAGCAATGTAAAGATAGCAACGACTAATCCTGATGCGGTAGAAACCAAAGCTTCACTAATCCCACTTGTGACACCCGCTGTTTGAGTACCTCCCACATCACCGATATTCAAAGAGGCAAAAGAGGCAATTAATCCTAAGACGGTTCCCAAAAGACCCAACAACGGTGCAAGGCTGATTATTGTATCGAAGATGTTTTGAAATCGCTTGAGCAAAGGTATCTCAGCTTGCGCTGCTGTTTCTAATGCGAGACGAAAATCTTCTGGGGTTGCTTCTTCCAATTCTAAAGCGGCTAAAAAAATGCGGGCGAGCGGCAAATCAATATTTTGCTGCAATTTCTCCATTGCACCAACTACATTATTCAAGCGATAGAGATTCAGCACTTCTCGTACAACGCGGTTTTGGCGGCTATTAATCTGCACCCAAAACCTAATACGCTCAATAATCAGCGCCACTGCTAACACACTAAACCCCAGCAGGGGAAACATAACCACGCCACCTGCTGTAAAGAGATTATTAATTGCCATCTACTTCTCAACTCATCAACCACGCACACCTAGACTAACAGAATCTATGCGATCGCTCTTTAACTGACCATCTTCCATATAAATGATGCGGTCAGCAATATCCAGGATGCGGTTGTCATGGGTAACGAGCAAAATTGTACAATTTTGTTCTTTGGCTAGCTTTTGCATCAATTCAACGACATCGCGTCCAGATTTTTTGTCGAGTGCGGCGGTGGGTTCGTCTGCTAAAACTATTTTAGGTTGGCTAATCAAGGCGCGAGCGATCGCTACTCTTTGTCTTTGTCCACCTGAGAGATTTTCTGGGTAGTAATTCGCACGATTTCCTAAACCAACTGTTTCTAATATGGCTTGAGCTTTGGCATCCATATCTTGAGTTAACATTTCGCCATGCAACTCTAGAGACATTCGCACGTTTTCTTTAGCGGTTAAAAATGTCATCAGGTTATGCGCTTGGAAAATATAGCCTATCTGCCGGCGAATTTGAGTTAACTGCTTTTTGTTTGCTTTGCACATTTCTTCTGATAATATTTTTAGGCTACCTTCTTGAGCAGAACGCAGTCCACCCATGAGGGACAATAGTGTGGTTTTTCCGGAACCACTTGGACCTGTCATAATTACTATGTCGCCTGCATAAATTTCTAAGTTAATGTCGAATAATGCTTGTTTGCGAAGTTCTCCACTACCAAAGTAATGGTTGAGGTTTTGGACGGAGATGATGGGTTGTGTTGACATGGAATTTTTCTCACGCAAAGTCGCAAAGACGCAAAGGAAGAGGGTTATATTAAGATGTATTGTTGGGAATTGGGAATTGGTAATTGCTAATTGGTAATTGGAAAAAACCATTACCCATTCCCCATTACCCATTACCGCGTTTTCCATTACCGACTTCACATTAAAAGATATCGGCGGGATCGGCGGCTTGTAGTTTTCGCATGGCGATCGCACCTGATGCACTGCACATGACTACGGTTAAAATAAATACACTGATGGCGCGGCTGAGTGTCATTCCAATCGGTAGTAGTGTCGCTACATAAATCAGTTGATAAAGTCCGATGGAAATCAAAAATCCGGGAATATACCCTAATACTGCTAATAAGAGTGCTTCTTGTAACAAGACACCGAGGAGGTAGCGATCGCTATAACCCATTGCTTTTAATGTGGCATATTCTGGTAAATGATTTGTCACGTCGGTGTAAAGTATTTGATAAACAATCACAAT
The DNA here is from genome assembly GCA_964245695.1 of uncultured bacterium. GTDB lineage: Bacteria > Cyanobacteriota > Cyanobacteriia > Cyanobacteriales > Nostocaceae > Hassallia. The sequence goes on from CAXTNZ010000065.1 coordinate 15,655, forward strand.
CCCGACGATAAATCCTACAACTACACCAAGTCCGAAAATAAAGCCAATTGTGCCTTGGCTTTCCCAGTAATATCTCTCAACTGCAATAAAGTCTTCGCGAGTCAAAACTTTGACATCGTTCGGTAGGGCGGCGGTAAGCTGCACTTTAGCTATGTGAGGATTTATACCTGAGTTGAGTTGGATTAAACCTATGTCTATTTGATGCGCTTGACGTTCGCGAAACAACTTAAGAAATGTGGAATCGCTGGTGATGACGTTGCCATCGGCACCAAAGGATGCTCCAAGGGTAAACAGTCCTGCAACTTGAATGTTTTGCTTATTCAATTCTGTTTCCATTGTCTGATGTTTTTGCACTATATCAGCGATCGCCCCATATTCTGGACGAGAAGCGCGATCGAATAATACGTTATTCAGAAGTTTTAACTCTGTCGCATTTTGTCTAACTTCTGGTAGCTTAAAGCTGGGGGCTTCAGGTTCTACTCCCCAGATTAAAATGGCGCGGTTTAAGCGAGTTTCGGCATTTTTCCACTGTCCCATACCAATATAAATTGAACTGACTGCTTCAACATTTTCCGAAACCAATGTTTGATACAATCGTTCTCTAGGAAAGCTTTTTGGTGAGGCTAAAGTTTGAAATTGGGGATTAATAACTACCAAATCGGCTTCTAGTAAGCTATGCGGTAGCGTGGCGCTGTCATAAAGCGAGTCTTGTAAGCCCAATTGACTAAACATTAACAAGTCTGCAAAGGCGATCCCAGCCGCTGCAACTATCAGACGAGTTTTTTCTTTCATTAACTGCCGCCACGCTAGCGGAGTTTTCCAAAATAGTTTGGAAAGCATATTCAAATAGTCCCAAAGAAAGAAAATATAAGTTTGTAGTCGGCGCTTCAGCGCTGAAGCGCTAACTACAATTAGTCACTTTGCTGTTCAACTTGGCGCTGTCGAATTAATAGAAATAATGGCAAACCAAACGAAACGCCAACCAAAAGATTGCAGATAACGTAAACCCAGAGATATCGCATTTTCAAACGTGTTCCTTCCCAAAATACAAATGTCCAGAGGACTAGGGATGACACCGCAACATCCATGCCAAAAAATCCAGAAATTCGGTTAGCAAAAAGCTGTTCAAAAAACAGCTTTATATCAAGTCCATGTTCTAAAAGAAACGGAACGAACTGAGAATAGGGCAAAACAAAACCAAGGATGCAAAGTATTAAGTAGAAACTTTGAAGCATATTAAACTCCTCGATTTATATCAAACATTCGTTATAAATCAGGTGATTGAAAATTTACAACTCAATTGCTGTCTCCACTTGCAAGTTAGTAAAACCTGCAACTCGCTGACTATCTTCGGGGTGAAGGCGAATTTTTACTTCAATCACGCGGCGATCTAAGTTTTCTCCTGGCTGATTGCTGAAGACGTTTTGCCGATTTACCTGCAAGCCAATTTGAGAAACGGTGCCGTGCAGTTTACTAGAAAACGCCTGACTGGTGATTATAGCTTGCTGTCCGAGTTTAACTTTACTAATATCGGTTTGATAAACTTCTGTTACTGCAACCATCTTGTCAGTTTGCGCTAAGTCTGCAATGCCAGCATCATTAATCTTTTCTCCGATTCGCGTGTGAATTTTGAGAATCTTTCCTGTTATTGGTGCTTTGATGTAAGCTGCTTCTAAGTCTGTTTTGGCGTGTTTGGCTGAAGCGATCGCACTATTAACTTCAGTCTGTGCTGCTTGCACATCTACTCCTCGGACTTCTGCAATACTGTTGAGTGTAGCTTTGGCTTCGCTAATTTGCTTGTTACCAGTGGCGTTAATTCGGTTGAGAACTGCTTTGGCTTCGCTAATTTGCTTGTTACCAGTAGCGTTAATTCGCTTGAAAACAGCTTTAGCTTCGTCTAGTTGCTGTTTGCTAGTTTCTACACTCAAACGCTTACTATCAAACAAAGAATTAGAAATTGCACCTTCTTTATATAGTTGCTGATAGCGCTGATATTCAGCTTGGGCATTGTTAAGTTCTGCTTCAAGTTTGCGAATTGTTGCTTGTTGGGCGATGTTGTCTCCTTGCAACTGCGCCTCCAATCGCGCTATAGTTTCGGCTTGAGCGATTTTATCACCTTGTAATTGCGCCTGCAACCGCTCAACACTTGCCTGCTGTGCCTGAATTTCGCCAGTTTTTGCGCCAGCTTTCACTTGAGCGAGTTTAGAAGAAGCAACATTCACCTGTTGTTGAGCTTGTTGCAAAGCATCTTGCATTTTGAAGCAAGAATCAAGAATTGCCACAACTTGTCCTGCTTTGACAGTATCACCTTCAGATACAAGTATTTTCGCCATGCGATCGCCATCTAAATCCAGAGGCGCAGACAATTTAATTACCTCCGCTTCTGGTTCTAGTCGTGCTAACGCTGTTACTTTTTGAGGGCGAGGCGTACTTTCTACATTAGATGCAGAATTTTGAGCGACTTGTCGAAACTGAGAAATACCATAAACAGCAATTCCCCCTGTAATTGCAGTTGCAGCAACTATCAACCCAATCAACCATTGCTTGGCAGGTTTAAATAACAGATTTGTACTCATAATTTCCCCTCTTTAAACTTACTTATTCTTCGTTTCTCGTTCCTGAATGTAACCACGCTCCCAGTACGGGCGCTCTTAAGAGCGCCCGTATCTTTAGCCCGCCCCTACAACCCCTTGTTTCTCTAAATATGCCGTCAGCATTTCGCCTAATAAAGCGCACTGTTCTGGAATTGACACCATTTCATTTTTCAAGAGCCGCTCGAATATTAAGCCATCAATAAACGAGTATATGAACGCGGCAAGCACTGGATCTTGAATACCTAAAACATCATATATTGCTTGCTGATATCGTTCATTTACACGATTAAATGCACCAATATTTGGCATGTTTTTGTAATTTTGATGCTGACAAAAATCAACTAATAAATAAGTCCACTTAATGAAGTAATCCTCTTTTTTTAGGAGGAATTTTCCGATATTTTCCATCCTTTCTGGCAGCGTTTGCGTTTCTGACAACTCAGCCTTTGCCATTGATACATCTTGTTGACATACTTCTTCCATCAATTGCTCAAATAAAGTTTGCTTGCTGGGAAAGTAGTGATATAGCGTCCCCGTGGAAACACTTAAGCCTTCCGCAATTTGGCGCATGGTAATCGAGCCATAGCCTTTCTCGGCAAATAAATTAAAGCACTTGCTGAGCAGTTCTTTTCGATATTGGTCATGGTCAACAATCTTCGGCATTAGTCTCAAGTGTATTTATACCAAACGTTTGTTATAAAATAATTTACTCTGCATTTTACAGTGTCGTCAAGAGAGCGCTGATTAAATTAATATCGAAGATTCTTGTGTCCTAGTCCGAGCGTCCAAGCGTCAAGAGCGCTACATAATCGCATTTTTCGGCGACAATCTTAATTTTCCGCCCTTATATAAAAACTTCCCAACACAATCCCCAGTGTTATTTAACATTCTTCATCATTTCCTCATTTTTATCCTCTAGCTTTCGTGGGATGACAACTTACTTAAGTAAGAGGTTTTCGATGCGGAGGTTGTTTGTTTCAGTTGCCAAAAACTCTACTGAATTGCCTAGACTACTTTTGTGTCTCCAGGTAAATAGCAGTAACCAAGTACAAATCGTTAGAATCACAAAGGAAAGTCCTAAGTTAAAAATCCTCACAAGCCACAGCACGCGACTGGCTCCTGAGCATTTAGGACTATTTAAGAATATTGCCGATTGGTACTTTCAACTGGTTGTTTTCCCAGGTGAGCCTCTGTTATTTGAAGTACTTCCAGAAGCTCAACCTTATGTACCAGTTCAAAAGTGCCAGTGCCATATAAGAGCAGTTTGCCAGACGAAAAAGACTCTTGAGTGGGATCAAGGGGAAAAAAGTGTCGGGGTAGAAGGCTATAGCGAGCAAAAAGCTTCTACCTATTATCCTTACCTTTTCCCTGAAGATTTGCGATCGCCAATTAAGAGCTTTCCCCAATGAGAGTGCTGAACGCACATTGTCAGAATTAACAATCCAGCACATGACTTAATTCTCGGCTGGGAGGAGTGCCACATGAAAATTTTAGTCGTGGAGGATGATCAGCGTATAGCTTCAATTGTGTCAGAAGCGCTCAGATCTCACAATTATATAGTTGATACGATAGTGGACAGTCAAACAGTTCTACAACTGGTGCGAACCTTTGCCTATGACCTAATCATCCTAGATATAATTTTGCCTGGGCTGGACGGCATTAGTCTTTGTCGTCAACTACGATCTTCTGGCTATCAAATGCCGATTCTGCTATTAACTGTCAAAGATAGCAGCACCGATAAGGTGATGGGCTTAGATGCTGGTGCAGATGATTACATGGTCAAACCTTTTGACATGTTAGAGCTAATTGCCCGCGTTCGTGCTTTACTGCGACGGGGAAGTAATATTTTGGCTCCCGTACTCAGTTGGGGAAAACTGCAACTTGACACTAGTAGCAGCAAAGTTACTTATGAAGAAAGGCTTGTACGACTGACAGCAACAGAATACCGTTTATTGCAACTTTTTTTGCGAAATCCCCAGCGTATATTTAGCCGGAGTATGATTTTAGACCGCCTTTGGTCGATTGCCGAATATCCGGGTGAGGATGCTGTCACAACTCATATTAAGAAACTCCGGCAGAAATTAAAAGCAGCGGGAATGACTGCTGATTTAATTGAAACGATATACGGCTTGGGGTATCGTCTTGTACCTCCACCCACTCCACAAACAAGCGCACCTGCTGAATCATTATCATCTAGTGATGCCAACAGACAGCAAGCTGAAGCAATTGTGCTGGAATCTATTAACAAGATGTGGGAGCAAAACAAGGAGAGCTTTACCTGTCAGGTGGCATTATTTGAGCAGGTGGTTGTAGCCTTGATGGCAGACACTCTCTCTGTGCAAATGCAAGACACAGTAAAGCTAGAAGCTCACAAGTTGGCAGGTTCACTAGGTTCTTTTGGCTTTAATGAAGGTTCCAGATTAGCACGAGAGATTGAGCAGTTGCTCGAAGGTGAAGCAATCGGAGAAGCTGAAGCCACACAATTACAGCAATTAGTTAGTTTGTTGCTTCAAGAACTAGAAAAGCCACCGACTTCCAGCATTGCACCTGTTTTTGAGGAGCAATCTGCTTTAATACTGATAATTGATGACGATCGCTCGCTAATTGAAGAAATCACGCAGTCGGCGATCGCTTTAAATTTGCGGGTGGAAGTAGCGACTTCTTTGGCTGCTGGTAGAGAAGCGATCGCGCAAAATCCCCCGGATGCGATCCTGCTCAATCTGATTTTTGCCAACACCAATGAAAATGGACTCACACTACTGGCTGAACTAGCACAAAGCAAATCCCCAATCCCGGTTTTAGCTTTGACGGTGCGGGGTAGCTTGGTTGACAGAGTAGAAGTAGCTCGTTTAGGAGGTCGTGCTTTTTTACACAAGCCAATTTCCCCAGAGCAAGTTCTCAAAGCAGTCACTCAGATACTTAATCAAGCTACCACGACTGAAGCTAGAGTCATGGTTGTGGATGATGACCCGCAAATGCTAGAAAGCTTGAGCGCTTTACTACAACCTTGGGGACTTGATGTCACAACATTAGAAGATCCCCAACGCTTTTGGGAAGTGCTAACTACTACAGCTCCAGATTTGCTGATTTTAAATGCTTCCATGCCTACTTTCAGCGGCATTGACCTTTGTCAGGTTGTGCGCCAAGACACCCATTGGGGAGATTTACCCATTGTGATACTGATATCTGATACAAATGCTGATACCATACGACAAGTATTTGCCGCAGGTGCAGATGACTATGTAGGCAAACCGATTGTCGAACCCGAACTGATTACCCGGATTATCAGCCGTTTAAAACGGGTACAACTGTGGTAAATGAAAGTTTTTAGTCCTGAGTTCCGAGTTGAGAAATTCCCACAATCTTGAGTCCTGAGTCCTGAGTTTTAAATATTGATTTGTTCAACTCAACACTCATCACTCAACACTTATAACTCATAGTCACAACTCAGCACTGATTCTTATATATTCGCTCTTATCGGTAAAATTAAAGATTGCTCATGAGAATCAAGAATGGGGTATCCCGTCAAAATAATTCATAATTTCAATTAGTGGGAGCTTGAACTCTCCACTATCTTGTTGACCACTGAATTTAAAATTCAGTGTTCGCAAGTACCCATTTTAATTATGAATTATGAATTATGAATTAATAATTATTTGGTAAAGCGTAAAATGCTAGAACAAAGCGAACAGCGGTTTCGCACTTCACAGGATTTCCAAGCCTTGGTAGAAAATACCCCAGATATGATTACCAGGCATGACCGAGAGTTGCGCTACACCTATATTAATCCTGCCATTGAACGGAATCTAGGCATTCCCGCTGATGTATATATTGGCAAAACCCCAGAAGAATTTGGTTTTTCACCGGAACTGATTCTTATTTGGAAACCTTCTTTGTCAAAGGTTTTTGCCACAGGTAAAACCGATTTGCATGAATACCACCTTTCCATTGCTGGGGAACGCAAATTTTATCAAGCTTACGTAGTGCCAGAATTTGCGGCTGATGGTTCCGTGGAATCTGTCTTGACTATTAGCCGCGACATCACCGAAATCAGAAAAGCTGAAGAAGCATTACGAGAAAGTGAAGAACGGTTTCGCAGTGCTTTTGACCATGCGGCTATTGGTATGGCACTGGTAGGATTAGACGGTCGTTGGTTGAGAGTGAATCCAGCTTTATGTGAAATCCTCAGTTACTCAAAGTCAGAACTACTAGCGACAACTTACCAAGCGATGTCTAGCGACAAGCCGCTCTGCGTCTACGCTTCTCAAGAAAACCGATTTCAGTTTGCTCGCAATATCAAGCAACTACTGACAGGCGAAATCCGCAGTTTTCAACTCGAAAAAAGCTATCATCACAAACTTGGGCATATCATCTGGGTACTGATGAATGTATCTCTGGTGCGGGATGCTCTTGGTCAGCCATCCTACTTTGTCGCGCAAATTCAGGATATCACCGATCGCAAACAGACTGAAATTGCATTGCAAAACAGTGAAAGACGATTCCGCGCCATCTTCGACCAGACATTCCAATTTATGGGGCTATTAAAACCGGATGGCACACTTTTAGAAGCTAATCAAACAGCGCTGGATTTTGGCGGATTGCAATCAACAGATGTTGTTGGGTGTCCATTTTGGGAAGCACGGTGGTGGATGATTTCACCCAAAACCCAAGCGCAATTACAAACAGCGATCGCCCAAGCTGCCGCAGGTGAATTTGTTCGTTACCAAGTAGATATACTGGGTGCGAAAGACAAAATAGCAACAATAGACTTTTCCCTCAAGCCAGTGAAAGATGAGACAGGAAAAGTAGTATTACTAATTTTTGAAGGACGGGACATAAGCGATCGGCAAGCCGCACTACGCGAACGCAAACGTGCTTTATCAGCCTTACGCCGCAGCGAAGACGAATTTCGCGTTCTCAGTGAAGCTTCCCCAGTCGGTATTTTTCGAGTAAATTCCCAAGGTCGATGTATCTACACCAATCCTCGCGCTCAAGCAATTGCTGGCTACACCTTTGAAGAAGCTTTGGGACATGGCTGGATCAAGTTTGTTCACCCGGAGGATCGTCAGCCTTATTTTTCCCGTTGGTTACAAGCAGTAGCAGCAAACCAGGAATTCATTGGCGAGGTGCGTTGTGTACATCGAGACGGAACCATACGTTTTTGTCGGCTGAGAACAGCTCCCATATTTTCCGACCAAAAAGAATTAATCGGTCATGTAGGAACGATAGAAGACATCACCCAAATGCGAGCCGTGGAAAAAATGAAAAACGAGTTTATTTCCATCGTCAGCCACGAATTGCGAACACCACTGGCTTCGATTCGTGGATCTTTAGGATTGCTTGCTTCTGGACGACTCGACAACCAGCCGCAAAAAGCGCGACGTATGTTAGAAATTGCCGCCCTTGACACTGAACGCTTAGTACGTTTAGTGAATCAAATTCTCGATTTAGAGCGGCTGGAGTCAGGCAAAATTGTCATAGCCAAGCGCTCATGTGATGCTGCTAACCTTATGCAGCAAGCAATAGAAGCTGTGCGATCGCTTGCCGAAGAAGCCAACATCACCCTAACCGTTTCTCCGTTATCTGTTCCGGTATGTGCCGATCCTGACCGCATCATTCAAACTCTTGTGAACCTGCTGGGAAACGCTGTCAAATTTTCGCCTTCCGGGAGTAGCGTGACTCTGAGTGCAGAACTCTGTCAGAAAGCAGGAGGAGTTGGGGGAGTTGGGGAAGCAGGGAAAGCTGCGGGAGCAGGGGAAGCTTCGGGAGCAGGGGGAGACAAATTAATTCCCTCATCTTCCTCATCTTCCTCATCTCCCCCCACTCCCTATCTTCTGTTAAAAGTCAAAGACCAAGGGCGGGGTATTCCTGCTGATAAACTAGAAACTATTTTTGGCAGGTTTGAGCAAGTCGATGCCTCAGACGCTCGCAATCAAGGAGGGACTGGACTAGGGCTAGCTATATGTCGCACTATTGTGCAACAGCACGGCGGGCAAATCTGGGTTGAAAGCGTCTTGGACCAAGGCAGTACCTTCTACTTCACCGTACCACTGTGGCTACAGGAATGAAGGGGGAAAGGATGAGCTTTTTCTTTCCTTTACCCTTTACCCTTGCGAGGTAATAAAATCACCTTCACATTACTACTACCGCTAGAGGGGGAGTGATGTCTCTCAAAGTAGGCTGATTTTAGCGCCTATAGAAATACTCCTCTGGTAATGCGAGAGCGAATTCTGCTGATTGATGACGAAGAACGTTTAAGTGAAGTAGTTCAGACTTGTTTAGAAACCTTGGGAGGCTGGGAAGTACTGATTGCAACGTCAGCTAGCGAAGGTTTGCTCATCGCCAAGATGGAACAGCCCGATGCCATTTTACTCGATGTGATGCTGCCAGAAATGGACGGGATCACGTTATTTCGTCATCTACAGGAAAATCCTCTTACCCAATCGATTCCAGTCATTTTGCTGAGTGCGAAAATAGAGTTTGCCCAAGCTCAGTTTTCTGAGTTAGGCGTAGCCGGAGTGATTGCCAAGCCCTTTGACCCTTTGAAACTGGCAGAGCAAGTAGCTAAAATCTTCCGTTGGAGTTATTGACACTTTCCGCCCTAGCTTTTTTACAAAGTGGACTTCTTGCAAAAGTCCTTATTTTCGCGTTTTTCTTTGCGTCTAAAAAAGCTCTAGCGCCTGACGGCGAACGCTACTTTGTGCGTGGGGCAAAAAAATATTTATCCCAGAGACACTACTTAAAATCTTTACCTTGTTCAGAAAATCTTCATTTTTGATTGTTAATTTAGAAGATGCTGTTAGCTTGATCAATGCGCTACGTGTGGGAATAAGGTAATGCAACTGGGTACTAGGGCGCGAAGGTTATTCGGTGACTTTCCCCTTTTCGCTAATCACCAGTAGCGAGTCCCCCATGATTCAAGGCTGAAGCTGAACAATCTGATTTGCTCTTTAATCTATCTTTAGACATAATTTATAATTTGTTCAGAATTTGCTCATTTTTGAGAGATAATCTAGTCAAAGTTACAGGAAATTGAGAAGATTTGCTGTAAAGGCGGTAAAAGCTTAACTTGGCGAAGCGCGAAGCGAATCGGCTTAAGGAAAGAAAAATTATTTATGCAAATAGGTAAGCGACTTCAGGCAGCAAGCGCTGATGAATTGCCGTCAAAGGGGGACAAAATGGCACAGAAGCGACGGAGCATTCTGATAGTTAATGATTGTCTCGAAGACAGGCAAACTTTCCGTCGCTATCTACACCAAGCCTCTAATTATATATACGGTGTTATCGAGTCAGAGTTTGGAGAAGAAGCGCTGGAATTGTGCAGGCTTTGGCAGCCCGATTGTGTAATAGTAGATTACTTGCTCCCGGATATGGATGGTCTTGAGTTTCTCGATAAATTGAGAAACGAAACCGGTAAGGTTGATATTCCGGTGCTGATGGTGACAAATTGCGGAAATGAAGCAATTGCTGTCCAAGCAATGAAGAAAGGCGCTACTGACTACCTGAGCAAGGAACAGATCACAGCAGAAAATTTGCAAAGTGCCCTCGACCATGCCCTAGAAAAGGCAGGACTGCTGTGGGAACTGAAAGCGACTCAAGAGCAATTGAAGTTTCAAGCTCATATTTTATCTCAGGTGACCGATGCAGTTATGGTTACCGAAGCCAAGCCGATTGATGAACCGGGAACACGTATTCTCTACGTCAACGCAGCATTTACCCGGATGACAGGCTTCAGTGTTGAGGAGGTTTTGGGGGAGACACCCCGTATCCTCATCGGCTCCAAAACTGACCGAAACGTGTTAGAGCAAATTAGTCAGGCGAACGCTGATTATCAGCCTGTAAAGGTAGAAATAATCAGCAACCGCAAAGACGGCTCAGAGTTTTGGGCAGAATTAAGTATTGCCCCGATGGTTAATGAAGCTGGGGAATGCACTAATTTGATTTTTCTGCAACGGGACATTAACCAACGCAAACAAGCCGAAGCAGAACAAGAACAACTACTAGCGCAGGAGAAAGCTTACCGCGCAGAGGCGGAAGCCGCCAACCGCAGAAAGGATCAGTTTTTGGCAATTATTTCTCATGAGTTGCGATCGCCCCTCAATGCCATACTCGGTTGGACACAGCTACTTCAAAGTGGCAAATTAGATCAAATTGCTACTGCACGGGCGCTAGCGACAGTTGAGCGTAATGCCAAGTTGCAAAACGAATTAATTCAAGACCTTTTGGATTTTTCGCGCATCACAGAAGGTAAACTTCGCCTTGATATCAGCCCAGTTGATTTGACACAAGTAATTGATGCGGTAATCGATATGGTGCGTCCATCAGCTGATATCAAGAGCATTGCCATTGAGTCAGCACTTGAATTTACAGTAGGTGAGGTTTTAGGGGATGCCAGCCGATTGCAACAAATTTTATCGAATCTGCTGACTAACGCGATCAAATTTACACCTGAGAAAGGACAAATAGCAATTTGGCTCAAGCGGGTTGAGTCCTACGCCCAGATAACAGTCAGGGACACAGGTATTGGCATTAGTCCTGACTTTTTACCTTATGTGTTCGACCAATTTTGTCAGGCTGATTCGCATTACACCGCAAGGCAAAAGGGACTCGGACTAGGACTTGCGATCGTGCGTAGTTTGGTGGAACTGCACAATGGTAGTGTTACAGCCGCAAGTGACGGTGAAGGACAGGGTGCGACGTTTACAGTGAGGTTACCACTGAATATAAACACTATCGAGTCGATCAAATAGCCGTGGTTGACAAAAATCGCCACCGCCGCTTATTAACTCATTGACATTTTTTTGAAATAAAAACCCCCTAGTTTTCTGAACTTGTAGAAGCGTAGACGCAGAGCGGCTTGTCGCTAGACATCGCCTGATAAGTGTTCAACCAGGGGAATGTGAATTTGGAGAGTCTCAGTATCAACCATTAATATGCAATCTCAACGGTGTAGAGAGCAGGATTCGCTTCAATGGGTAAGTGTTTCTCTCCGGGTTCATCCACCGCAAGTGCCGCATGATAGCCTTCTGCACTTTCCCAATGCGCGATGTTGATAAACTGAAACTTAGCATTGGGGTCAAGACTACGATGCAGCGTTGTATCAATAAATCCAGATGCCTGACGCATGGGGAACGCATGTCTGATTCCAGGTTTTGAGGAACTCCTCTTCCATTTCACCAGATACGGCAAATACATTAAGTGAAGTACCCCATCTTGCCTTCGGCTGAAGATGGGGCGTATCCCTTATTCCTGGACTTTAGACTAAAAAGCACAAAATGACTCAGGGAAGCTAAGTTAAGAAAA
>CAXTNZ010000066.1:0-23100 GCA_964245695.1 uncultured bacterium
AACGGTTATTGGGTTTTGGGTAAAGGAAGAAATTTTTCTTACCCTAACCCCAGTCGCCTTTCCCCCTTCCTCCTGACTAATGACAAATGACTTTTGACAAATGACCAATGACTATGCAACCAGTTGATATTTTAATACTCTCGAATGGTCCTGGGGAGGTAACGACCTGGGTGCGTCCAGTGGTGAGGGCTTTGCGACAACAACTAGGCGATGACCGTTCTCTGGTAAGGATTTCAGTGATTTTATCGCCTTGCCCAAATGCTACTGGTAAAGAAGCAGCGATCGCTCGTTCTTATCCAGAAGTAGATCGAGTACAGTCAGCAGAACATTTTTGGCAGTTTTTGCTTTGGGGAAAGACGTTTGAGAATTGGGATTGGAGAAGTCGCGGTGTAGTAGTTTTCCTAGGTGGCGATCAATTTTTCCCGGTGATAATTGGCAAAAAACTAAGTTATCGCACTGTTGTTTACGCGGAATGGGAAGCTAGATGGCACAGCTTAATTGACCGATTCGGGGTTATGAAACCTGAAGTTGCAACCCGCGTACCCCAGAAATTTGCTGATAAATTCACGGTTGTCGGTGATTTGATGGTAGAAGCGCAGCAAGAGGAGGGGGAGAGGGGGAGAGAGGGAGAGGCGGGGAAAGAAATTGAACTAATTGGACTTTTGCCAGGATCGAAAGCGGCGAAATTGTCACAGGGAGTGCCTTTGATGTTGGCGATCGCTGAATACATTCACAGCAAAAGACCGGAAACTAAGTTTGTCATTCCTGTCGCTCCAACTTTGGATTTACCAACTTTAGCTAGTTTTGCCGATCCCGAAAAAAACCCTTTTGTGAAAAGCTTCGGCTTTAGCGATGCTTCTCTGATTACTCCTGACTTTCGTACAGATGCGATAACCTGTGTCTCTACAACTGCTAACTCCCATACAGACGCGATAACCTGTGTCTCTACAACACTTTTAACCGCCAAAGGTTTAAATGTAGAACTTTACACCCAGACGCCTGCATATGATTTATTATCCCAGTGCAGTATCTGCCTAACTACAGTGGGGGCAAACACTGCTGAACTCGGTTCTTTAGGCGTGCCGATGATTGTTTTGCTACCAACGCAACAACTTGACGCGATGCGTTCTTGGGATGGTTTACCCGGACTTTTGGCAAATATGCCTTTGCTTGGTTCCAGCTTTGCTAAGTTAATTAACTGGTTGGTACTTAGGCGAAAGGGTTTATTAGCATGGCCCAATATTTGGGCGCAGTCAATGATAGTCCCGGAATTGGTGGGAAAACTTCAGCCGCAAGAAGTGGGGGAGATGGTTTTAGATTATTTGGCTCATCCAGAAAAATTAGCAGCAATTCGAGCCAAATTGCGGAGTGTTAGAGGGGAAGCCGGTGCAGCGCAAAAATTAGCCCAAATTGTTTCAGAAGTTATCGGTTATGAGTGAGGAGTTATGAATTTTTAACTCCTGTCTCCTGACCCCTGTCTCCTAACTATTCAGATGACTTTCCATCTCTGCGCCCTAGTTCATAAACGCCGCAACCGATACAGGCAAGTATACCCATGCTGATTGACCAACTGCGACCTAAGCCTAGTTCTACGCCCCAGTTGCATAATCCGCCAAAAATTAGAAAGGGCACTATGCTAAAAAGCGAGGCATAAAAGGCGTTTTGGGATTCTCTTGCTTGACGAGTCTTTTCAAATTCTGATTTGCTCATGTAGAGCGATCGCTCGGCAAAGTTAAACCAGCGGTTCAGTTGCAAAATTACCCATTCACTGACTGGGAAAAAAGCTAAATATAGCGCCAAAGACCACAAACTTGTGCCGGCGATCGCGATCGTGTTTAACTCAAATCTGAAAGGCAATATTTCAGTCAGCATGGCTTTTGGGAATCCTGCAAAGGGTCAGTAGCTTCAATAGATGATAAATCAACCTTTTAGGCAATTTTCAGTATAAAGTCAACAGTATTTGGGATGATTCGCCACTCTACCGCTGGTAATATTACTAAAGCTGATTTATTATCTCAATTACGAGTGCTGTATTTTAGCACTTTCACAGCACTGATTACTTAATCATCTTTCTTCATCTCCCTGCATCTATTTCGTTTAGTAAATATATCCGGGAAAATATGCATAACTATTAAATATTCATAATGGTTAATCAGTAATTATTAGTAAGTAAAAACGTTCATCCCCTGATTACACTTAATATTGATAATCCTTAATTTTTCTAATTTTTTAATTTTTAATTTCAATAGTTTGTCAGGAACATTTGAAGGCGGAAATATTTCAGGCGATTGTAAGTTAAAACACTTGACAGAGCAAGGTGGTGAAGTAAAATAGTTTCGATGTTAAATGATATAAAGAAAAAAATAATACAATAGGTTTTGTGTTGTGCAGGCTGAAGACAGGCAAAAGTCAATTGCAATCCCTAATAAGGATTTAGACTCACCAGAGCGGATATTCAAAAGAAATTTACACATAGCTTCATTGGCTGAAGGAATAAAAAATGAGTAAGCGGCAAAAAAGAGTAATACGTTCTGGATCTATTTTATTTGTAGTAGGATTGAGTCTGGTAAATTTAATTACCACATCGCCCAACTCAGAAAAGGCTAGAGCTACAGAAATTCAGCCAAACCAAATAGCGACGGGCAACAATTGGCAAGCAGCCTCTTTTCCTGTAGAAAATTTTCAGGCATACACCTCACCCTTTGGCTACCGCAGGTCTGCTACTGGCGGTTCTGGTTGGGAATTTCACAGTGGCTTAGACATCGCCGCCGCACAAGGTAGTTACATTCGCAATTGGTGGGCGGGTACAGTAATTAAAGTTGGCGATCGCACAGCCTGCGGCACTCATATAGTAATTAAATCAGGAGAATGGGAACACACCTATTGCCACATGGAAGGAATTGTGGAAACCTCATCCGGTCGTCGTTCTCTGATTGACCGTGCAGGTGGAATTCAAATTTGGGAAGGTCAACAAATACCATCGGGATTTCCAATTGGTCGCGTAGGTATGAGTGGACGCACCACCGGACCTCACCTCCACTGGGGACTGAAATATGCCAACAATTATGTAGATCCGGCGGTGGTTCTTCGGGCAATGTTTTCTCAACAGCAAGTTGCTAAACGGTCAGCGCTAACAACATCAGACATTCAACGCTCAGCCGTGAAAATTGAAGAGTCAAAAACTATTCACGATGCTGGTTATTAGGGACGCTTGGACTGGGGACTGGAGACTGGGGACTGGGGAAGAAATATTAAAGAAACTCGCACAGTATGCTAATTTCTAAATTTCTAATCCTAGTCCCTAGTACAAGCGCCCAAACGTCCCCAGTCCTTAATCCCTACTGTGATACAGCTAATTTTGGCTCAGGTAGCTGAGTATATTCCCCGACAAGTTTGCGGAATAAATCTCCCTCAATTGTCTCTTGGTCTATCAACAAATCTACCAGACGCTCCATAACTGTGCGGTTTTCTTGCAGCAGTTCTTTTGACTTGATGTAGCAATGGCTGATGATTTCCCGCACTTGGGAATCAATTTTGGCGGCAATTTCCTCAGAATAATCTGATTTGTTCATCCAGTCGCGTCCTAAGAAAACCTCTGTGTTTTGACTTTCTAGTGACAGCGGACCTAAGTCTGACATGCCGAAACGTGTCACCATCTGTCGCGCCATCCCAGAGACTTTTTGTAAGTCGTTTCCAGCACCGGTGGTTACTTCTGCTTTGCCGAAAACAATTTCCTCGGCGGCGCGACCTGCCAAAGTTGAGGTAATCATTGCTTTCAGTTGAGAACGAGAAATTAAGCCTTGTTCTTCGTTGGGAGTAAACCAAGTTAAACCTTGCGCTTGTCCCCGTGGGATGAGGGTGACTTTCTGCACTGAGTCATGGTCTGGGAGCAATGTTCCCACTAAAGCGTGTCCGACTTCATGGTAAGCAATCAGGCGCTTGCTTTTGCTGTCTACCAAGGGAGTACCTTCCATCCCAGCGACAACGCGGTCAACTGCATCATCAATTTCTAGGAGAGTGATAGCTTCTTTGCGCCGTCTGGCGGTGAGAATTGCCGCTTCGTTAAGTAAGTTGGCTAAGTCAGCGCCAGTGAATCCAGGTGTGCGGCGAGCGATCGCATCTAAGGATACACTCTTGTCAACTTTCTTATTCCGCGCGTGGACTTGCAATATTTCCAATCGCCCTTTCAAATCTGGTGCATCAACTATCACTTGGCGGTCAAAGCGTCCTGGTCGAAGCAGTGCTGTATCAAGTACGTCTGGGCGGTTAGTGGCAGCAATTATAATGATGCCAGTGTTACCTTCAAAACCGTCCATCTCCGTAAGCAGTTGATTAAGGGTTTGTTCCCTCTCATCGTTACCGCCACCGATACCAGCACCCCGCTGTCTGCCTACAGCGTCGATTTCATCGATAAATATTAAGCAAGGGGCATTGTCTTTGGCTTTCTTAAATAAGTCGCGCACGCGGGATGCACCTACACCAACGAACATTTCCACGAATTCCGAACCGGAAATGCTAAAGAATGGTACAGCTGCTTCGCCAGCGATCGCTTTTGCCAATAGAGTTTTACCAGTTCCCGGAGGTCCGACTAACAGTACTCCTTTAGGAATGCGTGCGCCTATCGCCGTAAATTTTTCTGGTTGCTTGAGGAAGGTAACGACTTCTTGCAGTTCTTCTTTAGCTTCTTCGATACCTGCTACATCGTCAAATGTTACTCCAGTTTTTGCCTCCATTTGGAAACGTGCTTTGGATTTTCCGAAGTTCATCGCTTGGCTAGAGGCATTAGTCGAGCGGCGGAGGAACAATAGCATTAAAGCAACCAGCGGCAAAATCCACATCAGGTTAATCAAAAGCCCAACAGCCGCTCTACTATCAGCAGAGGAAACCTCTGCAAAATCGACGTTATTTTTTTTAAGCTTGTTAATTAACTCTGTGTTTTGCTCCAAAAGCCTCACCTGTTGCGGTGGTGGATCTTCCTTTTGCCCCTTTTGCCTTTTTAGATAGACCTTTGCAATCTGTTCGGCTTCGTCAAGTTCTACTTTCTGGACTTCATTATTCCCAGTTTTCTCGAGCAACTGACCATAGGTTAGGGAGTTGCGCTCTGCTTTTTGCGCCAACGCTGGAGTACCCCCGAAAATTCCAGGCAACATGATTAAACTGGCTGCTAGCACTCCAGTCAAAGCAACGCGCTTTGGCGATGCCTTGCGGCAAGTCGCTTCGCGTTGGCGCGAGGCATCGCCTTCTACGCCCAACTCCTGCTGCGCTGGAGTCAAGCGTGACACAGACGATCGCTGTTTGATCAATGCCTTGTTCTGAAAACTTGTCATAATAGTTACCCTTTGTCTACTGGCTTAAGCTGAGCGCTAGTTTTATGTCTGTTCTTTTAGCAAGAATTGAAATAATTGTTTTCTCATCTAGTGTAACTTTCACTCCAAACCATTCCCAAGTCTCTTCCGGCTACACAAAGTGTGTACCTCCCCAGAAAGCTGATTGGCTCCTGCAAAATAGCAGATATTACCATTAACCACATTTTTTCCGAGGTCAAATAGTCACTTTCTGGATATTTATCCAGTTTTATCTCTGTTTACAGAATCTGGGCTATTAGTTAGAGAATTTAATTCTCTGGCGGGATGGCATCGCACTTTTTCCGAGGCACTATCGAAGTATTTTTACTTATTACTTAATTCTATTTTCTCTCTTCTGCTTATTTCCATAGCAGAAAATCTCCTTGTCTGTTTAAATTTGACATACTCCGACACAATTAGTTAAAATATGCATAGTCATAATGACTACGTTTTTTAATAAACATATAAAGGAAGCTAATTACTAGTTTGTGAGTTAACTATGGTGAAAATTGTTGCTATTGGTGGTAGTTTAAGACCTGATTCTTACAGCCAAGTGGCTCTACAATTAGCAGCGCAAAGGGTGCAAGCGCTGGGAGCAGAAGTAGAAATTTTGGATTTAAGGCTTCTTCAGTTACCGTTTTGTGACGGAGGAAAAGAATATCCTGATTACCCTGATGTGAAGCGGATGCAGGATGCTGTCAACCGTGCTGATGGGCTAATTTTAGTCACCCCAGAGTATCACGGCAGCGTCAGTGGAGTGCTAAAAAATGCACTAGATTTGATGAGCTTCGATCAGTTGTCTGGTAAAGTGGCAGGATTGATTAGCGTGTTAGGCGGACAGTCTAACAGCAACGCCCTGAATGACCTAAGGATTATTATGCGATGGGTGCATGGTTGGGTGATACCAGAACAAATTGGCATTGGACAAGCTTGGAAAGCTTTTAGTCCTGAAGGTAAGCTACTAGATGAAAAACTGTCTCAACGTTTCGACGAGTTTGCTCAGAGTTTAGTTGACAATACTCGCAAGCTAAGAGGAGTTAGTTAGAAAACGCAGACAAGAAGAGGCATTTTCGTGCGGAGCAATACGAATGCTCCGCTCCGCTTGTAGAAGTTGAGCCACTCGCACTTCAGGCATTACGTTATATTATTGCGATCGCGTAGCGTGTCCGTACTCCTTCCCTTAGGAGTGCGAGACGCACTCGCGTTCGGGACGCACTCGCGTTCGGAGAAGCCCTAGCTAGCGCAGCGTCTTGTGCGATTGAGACGGACACTCGCCCTACCTTATCTCCCCCGGTTTTTTCCCCTCTCAGAACAACCCTATAGTTCCACTATTGGGCGCAATGAGTGCAGCAACGCCAGATACACCACGCTAAAAATGCCAAAATATGAAGAAATAGATAGTACATTTGTATGCATATTCTTTGGTTTCGGCGAGACTTGCGGTTAAATGACAATGAGAGTGTAGCTAAGGCAGCTGTTAACAATGCCGAAGTATTACCCTGCTTTATCATCGACCCTTGGTTTTATGAACAACCTATTGTGGGAAAGGCTCGTGTAAGGTTTTTGTTTGAGTCTTTAGAAAACCTGGATAAGAACTTACGCTCGTTAGGTAGTCGGCTTTATTTATTTGAGGGGAATTCTCTAGATATCCTGATTGAGTTGACAAAACAACTGATGCAGCAGCTTGACAAACCCAAACTTTACTTCAATCGGGATGTGCAAGTTGAGTATGGGATTGAACGCGATCGCCAAATCGTTAATTTTTATCAACAACTCAATCTCGACTGCCACATTGGTCTAAATAACTTTTTGCAAACCGATGATGAACACCGCGACCAGTGGTTTGACGAGTATTATACCTACATTAGACAACCGCCTCACTTAATTCCTACTCAGATAAACACACCGCAGCTATCCCTGAACTTACCGCAAATTACCTTAAAACAACTCAAGCAAAAGTACAGCGCTTTCTGGGAAACAGAGCGAGTTTACTTTAAGGGTGGAGAAACGCAAGCTGTGGCTACTTTAGACTCATTCCTTAAGCGTAGATTCCACGGTTATCACTGGAAACTTTCACAGCCGTGGTTAGCCCAAGCTGGTTCAACGTCTCACCTTTCACCCCACCTTGCTTTCGGTACTATAAGCGTCAAAAATGTGTATCAACGCACGAAAGCACGAGCCGCAGAACTCGCCGAGCAACCAAAAGCGGAATTTTCTTTAAAAGCGTTTCGCGATCGCTTACGGTGGCACGATAGTTTTACTCAACGCTTGTACTTTCATCCAGAAATAGCACATACCAATCGTTATCCTGAGTTTGATGAGTATTATCGACCGGATGAATTAACCCAAGAGCAACAGGAGTTATTTCACGCTTGGACTGAAGGTATAACTGGTTTCCCGCTACTCGATGCTAGTATGCGCCAACTGAAAACAATGGGCTGGATGAACTTTCGGATGCGGGCAATGTGTGCTACATTTTTGACAATTAACTGTGGTGTCTCTTGGCATCACGGCGCACGTCACTATATGAACTATCTGGTGGATGGTGATTTAGCGATTAATAATTGGCAATGGCAGATGCAAGCTGGGATCACCAATCCTCTAAGTGACACTTTCCGCATTTACAGTCCGAATAAAAACATTCAGGAAAAAGATTCTCATGGTCGCTTCATCAACTATTGGGTCAGAGAACTACTTGCTTACAACTTGAGCGAAATTTTGGATGGGGCGTACATCAACAAAAGTGAATATCCGGCTCCTATTTTAGATTGGTCAAAGACCAGGCTGATAAATGGCAAAATTGTCTCTGACATCCGCAAGCGTGTGCGGGAACGCTTACTCTCGCAGGGTGGTGAAGATTACGAAAACGCCTTCGCTACTAAAAAGACGGTAAATAAATACGTTGAATCCAAGGATAAACAGTACCAGCAATTTAAAAACAGAGAAGCTCAGCTGGGGTAGTATGACAATCATGCGATCGCCCAACTACTAAAAGTTCAGGTGGGATTGACAGGTGCGGTGCTGGTCGCAGACTTGAGAGCGTTGAGGAGCGATGACAAGTTTGGGACAGAACCGAACAATCGCTCCAAGCTAGACAATATAAAGCTTTTCCGACTAAATTGTATGATGAGACATCTATTTCGGCATGATATTACATAGGAGTGATGGGGCACAATGGCTATAACAGGTGTGCTCGCTAGGGCGTGATAACTTCATAACTTAGAAGCTAAAAACTATAGTAATTAATGGAGCTTTGACAATTTAATGAGTAAGTTTGAAATCGATATCGACCTCAGCAGTGTAGATTTCGCATCCCTTGAGACAGAAGATGATTTTCGCATAGAAGCCAAAAAATTATTGCCTTCTGCGCTCGTAAAATTAGGCGAAGCTGTGGGCGAAAAAACGTGGGAAGAATTAGAGAAAAGTCTCAAAGGAGCGGGAACTAAACGAAATTCTTCTCAAAGTGAGAAGCGCAAATTTATTCAACAAACAGGAAAGAACTATCAACGAAGTGCAAGCAGTAGAGAAAAGCAAGAACTGGAAGACTACATAGTGGAACAATTGCATGAATATAAAAAATAACTAACTTATGTTGGTTCAAATTGCGGCTACTTCTCTCCTACTAGGGGATGCTCCGTGCGGAAAGAGGTCTGTTTATTATGGGCAATTAAGCGAAATGTAATAACATGTTTGCTTGCCTATGTCAAGTAAACATACCTTGATAAACGTTCATATTTGCCCTTTTTGTTATACCTTCTCTTTTGGTAGCGGCACAATCCGACTTTTATTTAAACCTGCATCGATTCCCTTGAGTAATTTAAAATCCTCCTCCGGCAAAGGATAACTGCTACTATTAAACAACCCTGCACTCACAGCAGGCTGCTTTTCCAAAAATGAGAATGCTTGTCTAAATTGATGCGGCTGTGCTTTAATTGGTGCGTCAAAATGACAAGGTATAATCTGTTGAAAGTCCCAACTAGCAATTGTATCAGCCCAATCGATAGTTTCCTTCGGTGCGCGGTTGAGAATGAGAGTCTGTAAAATTGGTGCCACAAACAAACGACCATCTCCGCGCAGTGCATCAAATGATTGTTTCCAATTTTGCTTCCATTGAAAGGGAAACAACCCGAAATAAGCTTTTTTTGAGCGTTCCGGTGCTTTGAAAGCGTTACGAAACACTTCACTCCATGCAGGTACTTCCAGCACGGCAGGTTGAAAGTATAAAGCAAATAGCGAGATGCGCTGCCATCCTTTACGACGGTTTAGCTGATTGTCGGCAACGATCTCAGTTGCATTGTCTTTAGCATGAAACAGCAAAGGATATGAATCTAATTGTACGATCGCAGGCGGATCTTCTGGGATAGAAATAACAGAATCGGTGACAAGAAGAGTATGCGATCGCTTGTGGAAAAATGCAACTTCGGCAAATTTACCCGGTCCCAAATGAATTGGACCGAGTATCGCGTAATCAAAATCCTTAGCAAAAGGTGCTTTACTGGTGTCTTCTGGAAGAACCTGAGTACGTTTATAAGGCAAACCGAGCCAACTTAAAGGCAGATTTACCGGGAAACTCCATTGCTGGGGAGCTACAAATACCTGTGCATTCGCAAAGCATCTTGCAAACGGACCGACAAAAACTTTGTGTTCCAGTCCAGAAATAGTTGGCAGAATGATATACTTAACATCGCCGTGGTATGTTACCAACTCTTTAACGAGCCGGATACATTCTGGGGTGGGTGCGATCGGTGCATAAACGAGCAAACCACCTTCATCCAGCTTAATCACAGTCATGCGAATCGGCACAACAACGTAGAAAATCCCTTGAAGCTGGTCAAAAGTCCAGATTGTGTCTTTAACTACTTCCTTGCGAATTGTCTGGCGTCTACCATATGGGTAAAGTGGCAAAGTGAACCAGAAAGACCATGAAAAGTCTCTGGGATGAATCTTTTGTGCGTTTACATCATCAGCCACTTTGCGACCCCTTGCAAATTGCCAATACTCAGACTGTTTTTATTTAAGCTCTAAAAGTTGGAGTTTAGCAAGTTTTTGAGGTAATAATTACCAAGTAAAGAAATAACTTTTATAGTATTAGTGTACTAAATCACTTTTGTATTTTTTCCTAAAAAGCTTTGGCATACGATAACATCTGTCGGTATCTCACATCTGAGTATCCATTAGCTTTTGTGCAATGGCTGCTTAATACCGCAACCGATATTCAAGTTTTACCCACCGAGTTAAGCCTTGAACCGATCCGGTCTGACGCTTTGTTTCAACTGTCAGAACTTAATATAATTTTACACTTAGAGTTCCAAACTGTTCCGGCTTCCAACCCTCCCTTGAAAGTACGGATGCTCGATTATTGGCTGAGAATATATCGTAAATACGAGTGTCCGATTGAACAGGTGGTTATTTTCTTAAAACAAACAAATTCACCTGCTGTGTATGATGATGAACTTGCAGTTGGAAATACGAGGCATAAATTTAGGATTATACGTTTGTGGGAGCAAAACCCCGAACTTCTTCTGAATAATCCCGCACTACTACCTTTAGCAGTTTTGGCTAAAACCGATGCTCCAGAAACTTTGCTTGAACGAGTTGCCGCGCAGATAGATAGAATTGAAGAACGAGAGCAAAAGCAGAATATTTCCGCTTGCGTAGAATTACTGGCAAGCATAAAGTTCAACAGACAAATAATTCGACAATATTTGACGGAGGAACTAATGATTGATTCACCACTTTATCAAGAAATATTACAAAAAGGTAAGCTAGATATCTTGACACGCCAGCTTTCGCGGCGATTTGGTACAATTCCCCCAGAAATACAACAACAGCTTATTTCGCTATCTGCTAAGCAACTGGATGCTTTGAGTGAGGAATTATTCGACTTTACCGCAGTGTCAGACTTGGCTGCTTGGTTACAAAATCAGCGTTAAGCGCAAATAATATCGCCTTTTTCAAATTGTGAATTTACGTAGTTTGAAAAATATTTTGTACCATCTTTTTATCCGCACTAGCAGCCGCTCTATCCAACTCTGCAATCTCCCCAGCGTCGAGTAACCAACCCAAAGCAGCAATATTCTCTTTTGCTTGTTCCGCATTCTTCGCACCTGGGATGGGAATAGTTCCTTTACAAATACACCAGTTAAGTGCTAATTGTGACATGCTCTTATTTCTTGATTGGGCTATTTCTCGTAAACAAGCTAAAAGCGATCGCATTCCTGGTAACATCTGTCTAAACAACAGTCCGCGAATACCTTTGGGAAACTTGCCTTTTTCCGAGTATTTCCCAGTTAACAACCCCAAAGCAAGAGGACTGTAAGCAATCAATTTTATCCCCAACTCATCACAAACGTCTTTCAGTCCCAGTTCGGTGACAGGATATGTAGATAATAGCGAATACTGCACTTGCAAAGTAGCGATCGCAATTCCTCGTTCAGCAAATCTTTGATATACGCGCTTCAGGCGTTTTGGTCCATAATTAGATAATCCCACACCTTTAACTAATCCTTGTTCATAAAGGTCAGCCAAACCATCCAAAAGTGCCTTTTCTTGCCAAGGTGCATAATTCGCCGTAGACCAGTGCATCTGTACCAAATCAACATTTCTTTGCAAACGCTCGGCAGAAGCTTTGCCGGCAGATATCATTGATTGCCGTGTCCATCTCCAAGGATAAGCAGCCAGCTTAGTAGCAATGCAGATATCTTCTTTGTTTGCACCTTGATATTCTTTGGCGAATTGTCCTAAAAGTAGCTCACTTCGCCCGTTTAATTTGCCAGTTCCATAAGAATCACCTGTATCAAATAAAGTAACACCGTTACTGACACAAAGGTTGAATACAACTTGCAACTGTTGATCCATACTTTCATCGTATCCCCAGAGCAGCCGATTGCCCCATGCCCAAGTTCCGCAACCCATTGTTGGGAGAATAAGTTTTTGGCTATGCATATCTGTTGATGGGTTTGTTTGCTCAATTTATTTTACGGTGTTGCTGAATTAAGATATGAAAATCTCACGCAAAGTCGCAAAGACGCAAAGGAAGAAAGAACAGTTCATAAATTCAACCGTTTTACGATCGCTCTTATATTAAAATCAATTAGGATCGTGTAATCATAAAGGGCAAAGGAGTATTTATGGCTACCGAGATAACTATGCAAGGAGATATGCATAATGCAAGTTCTTTGGATACTTTCGCTAATGAAGTTGAAGCAGAAGAAGGATTATTTCAATGGACAAAGCAATGGTATGCTGTAGCCGTTGTAGAATTCCTCGATCCATCTCGCCCTCATGCTATGCAGTTACTAGGAAAGGATATAGTCTTGTGGCGAGACGGTTCCGGCAAATGGCGTTGCTTTGAAGATTTTTGTCCGCATCGATTAGCCCCTCTTTCTGAAGGTCGCGTTGAGTCTGATGGTACGCTTTTATGTGCATATCACGCTTGGCGCTTTGATTCTGAAGGAAATTGCGTTAGCATTCCTCAATCCAAAGACGAGCAGACCGAGGCTAAACACTGCTCAAATCCTAAATCATGTGCAGTTGCCTATCCGACGCAAGAGTGTCAAGGTTTATTGTGGGTATGGTCAGAATCAGGTTCCCAGGCACAAGTTGAAAGTCAATTGAAGACACCGCGAATCATTCCAGAGTTGGAGAATGGCTCAAAGAGGGTAGTGCATCTGTTTTGGAATGTCCGCGACCTTCCTTATGGATGGGACTTTTTCATGGAAAACGTTTCCGATCCCGCTCATGTGCCTGTCTCCCACCACGGAATGATGGGAAATCGGTATCAGGATGCCAAGTACTACGACATGATTAAAGTCCGGGAGATGTCTACTCAGGAAGGATTCGCTTATGAAATCACACCTCTTGCTCCAAACATTGAGCAAACGGTTCACGATTTTCAACCACCGTCTCACATGAGAATTGTCTCAACTTTTAAGGATGGTGGGAAGCTGATTCTCGCTTTGTATGCGACTCCCACGCGTCCTGGATGGTGTCGTCATATCGGATGCCAAGTATTAGTAAAAAATGAAGCGCTGAAGACACCAAAAGGTATCGCATTCTTTGCACTACCGATGCCAATTTGGTTAGGTCATGTTTTAGCTTCTGTGTTCCTCCACCAAGATACAGTATTTCTCCATCACCAAGAGAAGATTATAGCTCAACGCAAACAGGGAAAATGGCTGAATGCAGTTTATACACCGAATCCCCAAGACAAAATGGTGATCGCTTTTCGTCAATGGTTGGAGAAACGCGCTGGGGGTGGTATCCCTTGGGATTCAAGCTGCGACCCGAATCTCCCCCCACCGGAGCGAGATAAGCAGAAGCTTTTTGATGTGTGGACAACTCATACTCAAGATTGCTCTGTTTGCCAAAAAGCCCTGAAAAATATTAATCGGCTGAGTATGTTGGCTTATATCGCGGCTGTTGTCTGCTTTTGTCTGGGTGTGATTGTCGATGCACGGACTGTGGCAAGTGCAGGGCAAGCTGTTATACCCCCTGCTGGTTTCTGGTGGGCGATTGGGGGTACAATTTTATTTGCGATCGCCGGATATCAGTTAAAGAGGTTGAGCCGGCTGTTTTATGTTTATGAGTTTGAACACTCTCACAATGATTAATATATCAAGCGCGGCAAAAGCGATCGCACCATAATTAATTCATCTACCTAGTGCAGGCTAGCGCTATTAAAGAAGTAATGGCTCAATTTTTGCCTGCACTTCCTCAATTACATCTTCTGATACAGACTCGACAAACTCAGCATTACGTGCTTTCCAATCTAAACATTTAATTCGATCTATAAGAATAACTCCATAGGTTTTTAAACCAGAAGGTAAAGCAACTTCAAACGGATACCCCTTTTGATGACTTGTAATCGGCATGAATAAAGCCAGTCCGGTTTTCTCGTTATAAGTATAAGGCGAAATCACAAAAGCAGGTCGATGCCCTTTCTGTTCATGTCCTTTGGTTGGATCGAAGTTCAAATAAACTATATCTCCCCGACTGGGAACATAAAGATTACTTAGCCTCACCAGACTTCGTTACCTACAGCTACTCCACTATCAACTTCAGTATGCAGGTTCTCGACGGCGATCGCCTCTACAAGTTCTTCGAGCGAATACCTCTTTTGCTTTCTCGGTTTAATCACCAAACTTCCATCAACAACTGCAAGCTCAACTTCAGAACCTTCAGCTATTTGAATCTCTTTTGCCAGATTATGTGGAATCCGAATCGCAAGGCTGTTACCCCACTTTGCAATAGTTGCAGCCATTTTTTATGTATTCTTAAAGTATCTACAATGTATCTACAAGATAACATATAAAGCAGTCTTCGATCCACAATAGCGGTAGAAGAAGTTAAATCAAGGTAGGCAGCAAGGAATGATACGCTTAAAACTGTGGCAATGGATCGTCTTAGCAACGCCGATCGCTTTCATCATCGCTTTTTTACTGATAGCAGCAGGTTTGCAAATCCACGAATGGCGCCTTAACTGGATTTGGGCTGTGTTTACTTTGGTATTCGTCGGTTGGCGATTCCTACTGGTAAAATGGACTCAACCGCAAATAGGGCAGATAGAAGCGGTTGTTGCAGAGGTGAACAAAGAACTAGAATCTGTGACAGATAATGCAAGCACCCTTTCCGAAGCTGAAGCGGTACTGCAAGAAATTCTTAATAATGCCCAAAGCGATCGCCCAATTTGGGAAGACTGGCAAATGTTTTGGCAACGATGTCAGGATTTAGTTGTCGCAGTTTCCCACATCTACCATCCGGAAGTCAAATATCCTCTGCTCAACATTTACGTTCCTCAAGCTTACGCACTAATTCGGGGAACGCTGGATGATGTAGATCGGTGGATGCAAAAGTTATCCCCCGCTCTCAATCAAGTCACAATGGCACAAGCATATCAAGCATATGAAGTATACCAGAAATTGGAACCATCTGCACGTAAACTTTTGCAGGCATTCAATTGGGCACAGTGGCTGTTAAACCCGGTGGCAGCGGTGGCGAAAAAAGCTAGTCAGGGTTACAGTAACCGCGCAACTGAACAACTTTTGGGTAATTTGAGTCAAATGCTGCGAGAAACTGCCCTCAGAAGCTTATGTAAGCGAGCTGTAGCTCTTTACGGAGCTACGACGCTACCAACTTCAGATTTGCCTTCACCGACGCTACCAAAAGCGAAAACTCAAACTTTACAAGAAATCCTCAACGCTGCTCAACCCACCACCGTAGTTGAGCAAAAACCTGTCAATATTCTACTTGCTGGGCGAACCGGTTCGGGAAAAAGCAGCTTAATTAACACGTTGTTTCAAGCCGAACTCGCTGCTGTGGATGTGTTACCCAGTACCGATCGCATACAGAATTATCAATGGCAAAGCAAAACCGGCGAAGCTCTGACGCTTTGGGATACACCAGGTTATGAACAAGTCAACCGTGCCGACTTTCGAGATATTGTGCTTGATTATGCCAAAAATGCCGATTTACTACTATTAGTTACCCCTGCCCTCGATCCATCTCTGCAAATGGATGTAGACTTCCTCGCAGATATGAAAGCAGATATTGCAGACTTGCCGATGATTGCGGTTATCACCCAAGTGGATCGTTTGCGTCCGATTCGCGAGTGGGAACCACCATTAAATTGGGAGTCAGGCGATCGCCCAAAAGAAGTTGCGATTCGTCAAGCTACTGAATATCGCGCTCAACTTCTGGGTGAATTCTGCGATTTAATTTTACCTGTCGTTACCAGTGATATGAAAACAAATCGCGTTGCTTGGGGTGTGGACGCGCTATCGTTGGGATTGGTGGAAGCGATCGCTCCAGCTAAACAACTGCGTCTTGCTCGCTTTTTGCGTAACCTAGAAGCCCGTACCGTCGCTGCTGCTAAAATCATCGACCATTATACCTTTCAAATGGCAACTACTCAAGGACTAACTGCATTACTCAAAAGTCCCGTCCTTCAGTTTATTTCCACCGTGTCAACCGGTTCGCCAAATTTAGCATATCTGCTAACACAAAAAATTCCTGTAGAACAGTTACCTGTGGTAATTGGTAAATTGCAAATGGCATATGAGCTTTTTTCGCTTTTGAGTACCGACGCTAAAGAGCGCAACTTTGATTTACTATCTTTGTGGTCGCTGCTGCTGGAAAATAAAGCTTCTCCAGAGCGCAACGCTTGGGCATTTGGTCACGCTTTGGTAGAATACTGGACTCAGAATCTGACAGTTGAACAACTGCGAGAGCGGTTTGAGTATTATCTTCAGAAACCTGCTGATTCAAACAGATAAGAGAATTTATGCCAACAGATGTTGTTGTATTGAGCATTCTGCTATCGGCTTTATTTCTTGGTCACATTTTATCTCAGTGTTTACGAGTTTCTCAGTAGTAACTATCGATATGCTGCTTTGGTTGTTTTCTGTACTTCAGCTCAATCATCTATGACATTTTGTATCAGTGTTTACCAGGTTGTCAGTAGTAAGTATCGATATGTTACTTTGGTTGTTTTCTGTTTGCTGAGGTGAACTGTATAAATGCAAGTGGACACGAAAGACGCAATAGAAGCGGTTGTACGCGTAAAGTTGGTTAGCAGTTGTCAGAACCTCGGAGGGCTGAATAATGCAATAGTGATAGTTGATGCTATTGGCAAACATGATGCCGAATCGATAGCAAAAGTTATCAACCAACTACCGGATCACAAACAACGTGACGCGCTGGCGTTAGTTGACTGGTGTTGTCGGCTGCGTGCAAAAGCTTTAGTAGCTGATGTGGTGGTAGAGTTAGTAAATATTACCACACCAGTAGAAACAACTCACTTATAAACGCTAGGAGTGTAACGCAAAGAACCCAACTAGAAAGTGTGGACAGGGTGTGGACAGCTACAGTGTATATGGAGCCAGGGGTTATACCCAAAGTGTCCACGTCCACAGGTAAAACATAAAAGTTGTTTGAGTTGATTTGCGTGTGTGTAGTTTAATAGGCTGCGATCGCAAGACCAAATAGCAGGGACATACATCGGGTAATGAGTTTGTATGTATTAAGAAAAGTATTGTCAACTTAACCCAAAGCGGAACAGCATTTTTCATATATTTGAACCACAACCATGCGTAGGGGCATTCATCTTGCTTTTGCCCCTACAATGTGGTCTATTTACAAGGGAAACTGCTGTAAGTTGACAGTACCCAACAACCTAGCCGAGTTAAACCTTTATTTATGCCACCATTCCCCTAAATTTGTCCAGTAACCTTGATTGGCTCTTGGCTAAACTTCATCATCTCATAGAGGTCAGAAGCATATAAATCTTCCTGATTTGGCTTGTCTGTTTGACTTGTAGCAACAATTGGATCGCCGTAAGCCTTGGTTCTACCAATTAGTAAAAGTTTTTTACCCGCACACTCTCCAATTAATTGGAAATTGTACTCTGGGAAAAAGTCTACATCAGTATATAAAGCACGATTTTTAATGGGCATTTTGCCTCCTGATTTTTTGAACACTTGAGGAGCGATCGCGTTTTCACTTAATCAAAGCGCGGCTAAACACTGACAGTCCTTTGTGCAAATAAAAGATGTCAGTGTTTCACTGCTTACCAATACGCTTTTTTAATAGATTTAGACTTTAATTTGATTAATCGGTCAATGCAAGCGCGACCGAAATTTTGTGCTTCCGCTTGCGTGAGAAAACAGAATGACTCGGTGTATTGATTTTCTTCTGGCTCAATGTAGTCAACAGCAACACCGTTCAATTCCTTCGCTTTCAGAATCGACTGTTTGTGATTAATCATCCTAGCCTCCGTGTATTTGTGGCGGTTGGCAAGGTGGGTTAAAAAACAGATATGTATCACTGCCAATGTTGAGAGTGATGCTAGCTAGGAGAGCCTGAAGACAAATGCTTAGAGGAAGCTTATGTCAAAGGTACTCCTTCCAATGCCGACGGAGTTAGCTGACGGGCTAAGACTGGAAGGTGTCTTTCTCCAGAAAGAGATTCGCCCCAATTACTGGTTCCTCCGCTTCTAATTCAGCTTTACTGAATTGAATTAGGCGATTTTCCCCACTTACTTTACTAATAAAGTATACTGAGATGCCTTAACAGTCAAGCGGTTCGTTAAAGCCTTCTTAATAATTAAGGGGTGGGCAAAATTACCCACCCCCACAAGAATTATCCTTGATTAAGCCTCCACAAGAGTAGAAGAGCGATCGCTCTTAACTATCTGCTGTTGCAAATCTTGCCAGCAAACGCCTTCCAAACTGGGTAAGACAACGTGTGCTTTACCAACTCGTTCCATAGGACCAAGCCCTACAGCCCGCATTCCCGCGACAAGCGCACCTTGTACGCCTGCGCTTGCGTCTTCCACTACGACACACTCGGAGGGTGAAAGACCAAGTTTTTCGGCGGCGAATAAGAAGACATCTGGTGCTGGTTTGGGTTGGGAGACGCTGTAACCATCAGCTACAGCATCTAATTTATCCGCAATGCCCAAGCGTTCGATGACAGTCTGAGCATTTTTACTCGATGATCCCAAAGCGACTTTCACGCCAGCACCGCGCAATTCCTGTAATAAATTCGCTACACCAGGCAGCAAATTGTCTGGCTTGATGCCGTGCATTAATTCGAGGTAGTAGCAGTTTTTACGCTCCATCATCTCCTGAATTTGCGCTTCAGTCGCAGAGCGATCGCCTAAAATTTGCAGTAGCGATTCCCGACGCGGCAATCCTCGCAGCGCTTCGTTTGCCTCGCGGTCAAAGAAGATGCCTTCTTCATCCGCCAGTCGCTTCCAACTTAAATAGTGAAACTCCGAGGTATCAGTTAAAACGCCATCTAAGTCGAAAATTACGCCTTGGATGGGAGAAGGGGAGACGGGGAGTTGGGGCGAATTCTTTCTGTCCTGTTCAGAAGCAACTTTATCGGCGCTCAAATCGAAGTCATACCACTCATTGCGCCATTGCAAGCGAAACTTAAGCCTTGTCCAGCTAGGAGGTAGATTGGGACAGGCTACAGGACCAAATTGAGTCATGCGGATACCGCCAAAGCCGAAAACTACAGCTTGCCAAACTCCACCAGCACTCGCGGCGTGAACTCCTTCAGCTGCGTTACGCCGGACATCTTCCAAGTCTACCAACGCCGCCCGCATAAAGTGCGTATACGCTTCAGTTGGTTGATTGAGATCGCAAGCCAAAATAGCGCTAATTGCTGGACCTAAAGAGGAACCATAAGTGTGGTCGGTGCGGGGGTTGTAATAGTCCCAGTTGCTAGCAATGGTTTTGTCGTCATAGCGCCCGCGTAGCAAATACATTAGCATCAAAACATCTGGCTGTTTGAGTATCTGCTTTTGGCTGGTGGCTTCAATTCCCAGCAAACCTTGCATCGATTTGGTGCGGGGTTCGTAGTCGTCTAAGTTGACATGTTCTAGCCCGAAGAAGCCTTCAAACTGCTCAATCACGCCTGTTTCCGCATCTTGATTCACAAATAAACGCTCTTTTATGTCAGCCCAGCGTTGTAACCTTTCGCTGACCAAATCAAGTTGTTGAGTCAGTCTTGCCCAAGTTTCCGGATAAGCTTGCTTTAACCAGTCCCACAGCACTAATGCTGATTGCAAGTGCCATTGCACCATCAGATTCGTGAAAGCGTTATTATCTACGCGATCGTGATTTTCATCAGGTCCAATCACATCAAGAATATCGTAACAGTTGCGCTCTTGATTCCACTCAACCCGACTTTCCCAGAAAACAGCTGTATCTAAAATCATTTCCGCGCCACAGTCGCGCATCCACTCATCATCACCGGTATTCTGCCAGTAATGCCAAGCGGCATAAGCTACATCGGCGGTGATATGCACTTCAATGTCACCGCACCAGATGCGAACTAATTCGCCGTGGGGATCGGGAACCCAGCGGGGAGTAACTTCATCGCCGGTGGTGGCGCTTTCCCACGCATACATCGCTCCTTTATATCCAGCTTCTTGAGCCTTGCGTCGCGCTCCTGGTAAACTGTGATAGCGATAGGTGAGCAAGTTACGCGCCAATGCTGGTTGAGTTAAGGTGAGCAAGGGAAGGGCAAAAATTTCTGTGTCCCAAAAGATGTGTCCACGATAGGCAAAACCAGAGAGGGTTTTGGGAGGGATGCTTACTTTGTCGTCGTGACGCGGTGCGGCTGCAAGTAATTGGAAAATGTTATAGCGGACGCTGAGTTGAGAAGAGCGATCGCCTTCAATAATTATGTCACTATCTTGCCACACCTGATCCCAAGCAGCAATGTGAGCTGCTAGCAAGGTGCTGTAACAAGGTTCATCAGCTAGCCGTTGTAGCGCTGCTTCCAGTGGGTTTTCTGTTTCTCTGGAAGTAAAGACGGTAACAATCTTTTCTAAAGTCACCGTTTGCTTTGGCTGGAGTTGGAAATTAGTCGCCATTGGGGAAACAGCACCCTCTACTACCAGCTTAGCTGCCATTCCCAATTGAATTGCGGACTTGAGAGTTTGGCTATGTAGCCAGATAATATTGTTGGCGCTACCTTGATCAAGAGTTTGCCAATGTTTTACGCCTTGGGTATCCTGTTCGGCGTTAAAGCCAAATTCAACTTCGATATCACCTGCAAAATCTACAGATGTGATTGATGTGCGGACAGCCAAAACATGTTGATCTGCCAGACTAGTAAAACGCTCAAAGTGAAAATCCAAGGTATGACCAGCAGGCGATCGCCAGCGGACATCACGGCTAACTAAACCCAAACGCATGTCCAGCCGACGTTCGTATTTGAGGATTTCACCACTATCCATTCTAAAGCGATCGCCTGCCACTTTCACAATTATTGGCAACCAGTTGGGGCAGTTGACAAGCTCGGTGTAGGCAATAGTAACATCATCATACACACCGTTAATCAGTGTGGCTGGGCAATCTTCGGGATATCCTTCCTCGAAACTCCCCCGCGTTCCCAAGTAACCGTTACCAAGGGTGAAGACTGTTTCTTTGTGGTGTAGCTGGGCAGGATTAAACTCAGTTTCAATAATATTCCAGTTAGTAGCGTCAATCAGTTGCTGATTTTGTTGATCGTAAGCAGATAAGTTGAGCATGGCGTAAGAAGACCTATATTTGCTGCAAGCGGTGGGCAAAATGAAATAGAATTTTCAGGGGCAACGTTAGTGATTTACTTCTTGTCCCCGTTGTTTGGACTGTGATAATAGCCCAAACAGCCACAAGTGACGTTGGCTTGATAAAAAACGTTCCCGTTTTCATCCCCCTATAGATAGGTTTAATGAATAGCTTAGGTCAATAATGATAAATGCTACAAAATATACGATTTTATACATTTAGAGAATAAAAGTTGAAAAACTACATATTTTATTTTGTCGCTGTTGTGCATTTTAGTGCTTTAAAGCAAATGTGGCTGTAGTTGAATCTGCTATTCCTAAAAACACGTCCAAGGAAGCAAGAGGCAGGAATGGTAAGTTGATAAACAAATAATATTGCTTGTTTGGGCAGAGGGGAGGAGGGACTGTCTCTATTGAGGGTTCGGATGAAGAGAGCGACGACCAAACCATCAACAAAGGTAAGAGTACTCCAAGTAAAAAAATGCCCAATTGTCATTGCGAATGGAGCGAAGCGTAATGAAGCAATCGCAAAGTCTTTGAGATTGCTTTGCTACACTTCGTTTCGCTCGCAATGACGAGTTTTGGATCATTTATTTTTTGGAACACTCTAAAGGCATCAAGCCCTACAGCGTGAAAACGTTGACCCCATAATAATCGTTGCACTGTGCGGCACACAACCAAATCCTCCCCAGCGTGAGATGCCCAAATCACCCAATCTAAACCCAGAAAAATCATCATCTTCCCAGCAGCGTAAATTGTGCCACCAAACGGTTACAAAAAACGAAACAGTGTAGACTCTGACTGAAAATGCCTCTAAGATAACTACATAAGTTCAGTAATATCTCTGAGAACAATTAAGTGGGTGGAAATAAATAAACGTAACCATGTCTGCCGCGAATGGAGCGTTCCGTTCGCCCAGGAGCGTTCCCGTACTCCTTTTCTTCGTTTCACTTACTTAGATAAAGCGCAAATAGCAGGATTTTAACCTGCGTAATTTTGTTTGCTGGAAGCTTGATTTGCAAGTTTCAGTCATTTCCTGCTGCTTGAGCGCATAAGAGGATGTCTGAAAAGTTTCAACAAGGTATATTTTGTCATTCTGAGTGGAGCGTTCGCGCAGCGTGTCCCCTTGGGACTCAGCGGAACGAAGAATCTCAGTTTTCCGTTAAATTTTGAGATGCTTCACTACGCTACCGCTACGTTCAGCATGACATTTTAGACTTCTCAGACATCCTCTAAGCAAGAAAGCATCAGAAATAAGTGTAATTGCGGGTTCTAATAATTACTGTAGGGAAAGGGTAATCAGTTATGAATAAAGAAATAAAAAACGAGCATTGGAATATCCAAGTTTTTGCCCATCGAACCTTTGCTGTATTTATCAGTCTGCTGTTGCTGCCTGATGTGGGGATAGCTGCTGGACGCTACGAAGTGAAAGCGCAGCAACAACCCCAATCGCAACAAGCAACCAGCGCAGCAGCGAAACGAGTATTTGATGAAGGTACGAAACTTTTTCAGCAAGGGACAGCAGAATCTTTACGGCAGGCAATTGGCAAATGGGAAGAAGCGCTGAAACTGTATCGACAGATAAATGATAAAACCTGGGAAGCTATTACATTCGTCGTTATCGGGCGAGTTTACGATGATTTAGGAGAAAAACAGAAAGCACTTTCATATTACGACCAAGCACTGCCGTTG
>CAXTNZ010000066.1:23200-27512 GCA_964245695.1 uncultured bacterium
AAGCACTTTCATATTACGACCAAGCACTGCCGTTGTTTCGTCAAGTCGGGGACAAAGGTGGTGAAGCTACTACCCTCAATAATATCGGGGGAGTTTACAACGATTTAGGAGAAAAACACAAAGCACTCGCATATTTCGACCAAGCACTGCCGTTGCTTCGTCAAGTCGGGGACAAAGGTGGTGAAGCTACTACCCTCAATAATATCGGGGCAGTTTACTCTAATTTAGGGGAAAAACAGAAAGCGCTCACATATTTAGACCAAGCACTGCCGTTGCGTCGTCAAGTGGGGGACAAAGGTGGTGAAGCTAACACTCTGTTTAATCTGGCTTTACTGGAACGCAGCAAAAACAACTTACAACCAGCACTCACCCATATCCAAGCTGCCATCAATATTATTGAAGATTTACGCACCAAAATCGATAGTCAAGATTTACGCACTTCCTATTTTGCATCAGTGCAGAATTATTACCAATTCCAAACCGACTTGTTGATGCAACTGCATAAAAAAGACCGATCTAAAAGATACGATGCTTTGGCTCTTGATACCAACGAGCGATCGCGTGCTAGGGTACTAATCGAACTGTTAACCGAAGCAAATGCCAACATCCGCAAAGGT
Organism: uncultured bacterium; assembly: GCA_964245695.1. Lineage (GTDB taxonomy): Bacteria > Cyanobacteriota > Cyanobacteriia > Cyanobacteriales > Nostocaceae > Hassallia. The sequence continues at coordinate 23,818 of CAXTNZ010000066.1, forward strand.
GCAAACCCCCAACTACTACAACAGGAAACTAGCTTATTACAACGAATTGAAGCCACAGAGAAACTACTAAAAAACTTAGAGTCACAAAGCCAGAAAGACCCCATTGCCCTAAATTCTATCGAACAACGCAAGAAAGAACGCGAAAATCTCCTCAACCAATACCGCGAACTGCAAACCAAAATTCGCACCACCAACCCAGAATATGCTGCACTCAAGTATCCAGAACCTTTAAAACTGTCGCAAATTCAGCAACAACTCGATAAAGACACTCTGCTGTTGCAATATTCATTAGGAAAAGACCGCAGCTATCTTTGGGCAGTCACACCCGATTCTCTCGACTCCTACGAACTCCCCGGACAGAAACAAATCGAGGATGCTGCAAATAATTTCCGAGAAGTCATACTTGCCGGTGGTGTCTCTTACGGCAAAAATAATCCTAATGCAATAAATAAGCCAGCTTCCCAACTCACTAAAATAATTCTCGCACCCGTCGCTAACAAGTTAGGGAAAAAGCGATTAGTAATTGTCGCTGATGGAGTTTTGCAAAACATTCCCTTTGCAGCATTAGCAGACCTAACCCCCCAACCCCCTTCCCTGCGAGGGAAGGGGGAGCAAGATAAACTCCCCTCTCCGCTTCGGAGAGGGGTTGGGGGAGAGGTTCCATATCAGCCTCTTTTAGTCAACCACCAAATCGTCAATCTACCCTCGGTGACTGCGATCGCTACCCAGCGACAACAACTAAACAAACGTCAACCCGCACCCAAAACCCTTGCAATCCTTGCCGACCCCGTATTTGCGGCTGATGACCAACGATTCACAGGCAAACCCCCTGCCCTCGGTCCCGAACTCAACGTTAACCGTTCGAGTATGCAACGTGCGATGAAAAACCTCAAGCGTAGCGGATTAATACCCCCCCTACCAGGTACACGCAAAGAAGCCGAAGAAATCCTCAAACTTGTATCACCTTCCCAAAGCATACATGCCTATGATTTTGATGCCAATTACAACTTTGCAAACAGCAAAGAACTCAAACAATATCGGTTCTTGCAATTCGCTACCCACGGTATTGTCGATACTACCAACCCTGAGTTATCAGGAATTGTCCTCTCGCAAATCGATAAACAAGGTAAACCAGTTGAAAAAGGTTATCTGCGTTTGGGTGACATCTTCAACTTAGATTTGGACGCCGAGTTAGTCGTTTTGAGTGCCTGCGAAACCGGTTTGGGTAAAAATGTCAAAGGTGAAGGGTTGATGGGGTTGACAAGAGGATTGATGTATGCAGGTTCAAAGCGGGCTGTAGTGTCTTTGTGGCAGGTTGACGACGAAGGCACATCGCAATTAATGCCGTTATTTTATAAAGCGATTTTGCAAGGAGAGTCTCCCACATCTGCTTTGCGGGATGCACAACTGCAACTGTGGCAGCAGAAGCAGTGGCAAAATCCTTACTATTGGGCAGCTTTCACTTTGCAAGGTGATTGGAGATAGAACCTTAGCCTCGCTTGATCGGTGGGCGAATCTTTCCCTCTTTGAACTTGCGGCTACCGTGTACACATAAGTCTGTTTCAACGTGATTTATAGCTTGCTGGTTTGTCCACAATCCTTGGAAGAACCTCACCCTCGCTTTTTGCGTAGCAAAAATCTTTCCCTCTCCTTTTTAAGGAGAGGGATGTCCTTCGGACAGGGTGAGGTTCTTCTGTAAGTCTACACAACAACGAGTTCATATCGCAGTGCGTATAGCCTTACGGCATCCAAGAAAAGGTGAAACTCCATAACTATCCCTACAATTCAAATTTAAAAATCAGCGCCTCATAAATGCGATCGCACTCCCACCGTAACCATAAAAATACTCTACTAAACGCGATGTGGGTAAATAAATTTCCCAAGGCAGAAGGTAGGAATTTCGCCACATATTCAGCTTTCTGTCAATGCGTAAATCCTAAATAGTTTAATATGCGTGGGATACCGGGAACTGTCTTGAAAGACTATCAGTCCTGAAAGTCCTGTGTGAGGAGAGATTTTTATGCTTCTGTAATAAACTAAGTTGATAGTGTCTATTGTGAACATCAAAGCGATTCTTCTCGGTGGATTGTTACTTCTTGCCAGTCCGACTGTGCAAGCCATTGACACCCCACCTAATCCAAAAAATGCTATTCCACCGACACCGACAAGAGAATTTAGAGGTGTTTGGATTGCTACAGTAGCAAACATAGATTGGCCCTCTAAACCTGGATTAAGCACTGAGGAGCAAAAGGCGGAACTCATTGCCCAACTTGACCAAGCAGTAAAATTGAAGCTGAACGCGGTAATCTTTCAAGTACGCCCAACGTGTGACGCTCTATACGCATCTCCCTACGAACCTTGGTCAGAGTATTTAACTGGACAGATGGGCAAAGCGCCAGAACCAAATTACGATCCTTTAGCTTTTGCTGTAGAAGAAGCGCACAAACGGGGCTTAGAGTTACACGCTTGGTTTAACCCGTATAGGGCATATCACGCCAATGCAACCTCAGCAATTTCCCCCAACCACATCAGCAAAACCCATCCAGAGTTAGTTAAGCAGTATGGCAAATATCTCTGGCTAGATCCCGGAGAAAAGGCGGCTCAGGACTACTCTGTGAAAGTAATTATGGATGTCGTCAGCCGATACGATATTGATGGAGTTCACATTGATGACTACTTTTATCCTTACCCGGAACGAGACAAGAAAAATCAGATAATCGATTTCCCCGACGAACCGAGTTGGCAGAAATATCTGCGTTCAGGAGGGACAAAAAGCCGCAGCGATTGGCGAAGGGAAAATATCGACACATTCGTTCAGCGTCTCTATCAAAATATTAAAACTCAAAAATCCTGGGTGAAAGTTGGCATTAGCCCCTTTGGAATTTGGCAACCGGGCTATCCTAAACAGACAACTTTAAATAACCGCACAACCTTCAATGCTTACGATCGCCTCTACGCTGATTCTCGAAAATGGTTAGTAGAAGGCTGGTTAGATTACCTTTCCCCACAGTTATACTGGAAGATTGAGCAAACTCAACTGAGTTATCCGGTCTTGCTCAACTGGTGGGTAGAGCAAAACACCAAAAACAGGCACATTTGGTCAGGTATTTACACCAGTCGCGTAGGTAACAGTTCCACAGCTTGGCAACCTAATGAGATACTTTCTCAAATTAAGCTAACGCGGGGTTTCGCCAAGGCTGATGGCAATGTTCACTTCAGTATGAAACCCTTGATGCAAAATCGCGGCGGAATTTCCGAGAAGTTGGCAAAAGAGGTTTATACCAATCCAGCTTTAATTCCCGCATCACCGTGGTTGAATAACACGTTACCTGGTAAACCCGATATCAGTATCTATAAAAATACAACTTCGGGTGCGATTCAACTTAATTGGAAACCCACTGCTCAAGAAAAAGTTTCGTTGTGGGTTGTGCAGACTAAAACTGGAAGTCAATGGACTACAAAAATCTTACCTGCGAGGCAAACTTCATTTTTGCTAACTAATACGCAGATTCAAACTGTAGCTGTTTCCGCAGTCACTCGCTATGGAACTCAGGGAGCGAGTACTGTTGTGGAAGTTAAACAAAATCAATAGACCTATGAGCACTCATTCCTAAATTTACTCTCTTTCTGTGCTACGAGTGCGTAAGGTAAAAAGATATTTACAGAAATTAGGGTAAATAGATTATGCTGTAGGG
>CAXTNZ010000067.1:0-27401 GCA_964245695.1 uncultured bacterium
CCTTACTAAGGAGAGGGGGGTTGGGGGGTGAGGTTTTTCAATGTACGCAGTTAATGACTATTTAAACCTTATAGGACATTAAATAAATGAAATTTTATTATCAACTCGCACCAGCACTAATTGGGGTATCAATCGCTCTTGTGCAGACGCAAGTGGCTGTAGCGCTATCAGCAACTGAGGTGAATAAAGTTGCCAAAGAAATTACAGTATTAATTCAAAGTAAAAAGCCCAGGTACGGTTCTGGGGTGATTATCAAGAAAGAGGGCAATACTTACACTGTTCTCACGGCTGCTCATGTGGTAGATGTAGCAGATAAATATGAAATTGTCACTGGTGATGGTCAGCGCTATGCGGTCAACTATAGCACCATGAAACCAATGCCAGGAGTAGATTTAGCTGTGGTGCAGTTTACTAGCAGTCAAAATTACACTGTTGCCAAGATAGGCAACTCTGAGGTGAGTACAGAAGGCACAACCGCTTATGTAGCTGGCTTTCCTGAACCAACATATGCGATTAATCAGTCAATTTACACTTTCAGCGATGGGAAGATTACTGCTAATGCCTCGAAACCATTGCGTGATGGTTATGCCTTAGTCTACAGCAATAATACCTCAGAGGGGATGAGTGGTGGTGCAGTATTGAATGAATTAGGTGAATTGGTAGGAATTCACGGCAGAGCAGATAAGGATACCAAAGAACTAAAAACAGGCTTTAACTTGGGTGTTCCCATCAATACCTTTTTGAGACTGTCAGCAACAACTGGGGCAAATGTGGGAGTCCGTCCTCCAAACACTCCCGTAGCTACTTCCCCCAAAGCTGATGACTTTTACATTCAGGCTGGCGACAAGAGTACAAAAGGAGACTTTAAAGGAGCAATTGCAGATTATACAGAAGCAATTCGCCTCAATCCCAATTATGCCAATGCATACAACGACCGGGGTAATGCCCGCTACTATTTGGGAGATAAGCAGGGGGCAATCGCCGATTACACCCAAGCGCTGCGGTTTAATCCCAAGAACGATAATAGCAAAGCCGCAACCTACATCAGTCGGGCTTTAGCCCGCATATTTTCAGGAGACAAGCAAGGGGCACGTGCTGATTTACGCCAAGCGAGGCTGATTACTTCTACCGATCCCGATGAATTGTACAATTCGGGTATTGAGCAAGCCAACTCGGGTGATAAGCAGGGGGCAATTCCCTTTTTTCAGAAAGCAGCTCAAATATTTCGACAACAAGGAAAAACAGTGTCGTACCAAATAACGCTGGATCAGATTAGACGGCTTCAGCAGTAGAAAGTGGGGAGTAGGGAGTGGGGAATATGGGGTGAGAAATGATCGCTTCACCAAAATTTACTTGTTGTGTGATCGCATGATTGGGTTGGGTGTGCGATCGCTTAACTGAAATTGATCACCTTTGAGGTTGGGTGTGCGATTGCTTCACCGAAATTTACTTGTTGTGCGATCGCGCGAGTGCGAAATTTACTTGTTGTGCGATAGCCAAAGGCTTAAGCGGAGCTTATAGCTTATGCTGAAATTAGAAAAGTTGATTATTGAAGCAACATAATATGAGCGTCATCATTCCAGATGAAATTTTACATACAACCCAAATGTCGGAAGCTGAGTTAAAGCAAGAAATTGCAGTTATGCTCTTTGAAAAACAGAAGCTAACTTTAGGACAAGCTAGCCGTCTTTCAGCAATGAATCAACTCCAGTTCCAACACTTGTTAGCTAGTCGCCAAATTCCTGTGCATTACGATGTTGAAGATTTTGAAGCTGATATCAAAACACTGCGGGAACTGGGTAGATTGTGATTGTAATCAGTAACACTTCTCCCATCAACAATTTAGCCGCTATTAGCCATCTCAACCTGTTACAACAACTCTACAGCAGCATCATCATTCCCAACGCGGTCAAAGAGGAACTAACTGGCGTGGGTACTTCTGTAGCAGGTGCTACCGAAGTTGAAACTCAAAATTGGATTCAGACGCGACAAGTAGCAAACCGCACACTGGTGACTGCACTTTGCTTGGAAATAGATGAGGGTGAAGCGGAAGCAATTGCACTTGCTATTGAGCTAAAAGCTGAATTACTGCTAATTGACGAGCGCATAGGTAGAACAGTAGCATCCCGGTTAGGACTCAAGTTTATCGGAGTTTTGGGAGTTCTTCTCGAAGCCAAAAGCAAGGGGTTGATTCCTGTTGTAAAACCTTTGCTGGATAACTTGATAGTGCAAGCAGGTTTCTGGATAACTGAACCGCTGTATAACCGTATTTTACAGGTTGCTGGCGAGTAGTTGAGCTTTCCTCAGGTTGTGCGATCGCATGACTGGGGTAAAGTGTGCGATCGCCTTTAAGATAGTATGTGCGATCGCCTTCAATTACTTTGACTTTGCCATTGTTGTGGGTCACGTTTAACGTGGAAGCTGGCGATGACAACAATCGCATCTTCTTCCAGAAGGTAAAAAATTCCGTAAGGAAATCGACGAATCAACGCTCGTTGTACCTCGCGATGCACCAAAGGATAAGCTAAAGGATTGCGGACAATGCTAGCTAGACAAATATCAACTGCACGTATAAACTCGAAACCTAGTCCGGGATTGTGTTCTTCGTACCACTCAAAAGCTTCCTCGATATCAAGCTCCGTCTCTGAACGAATCAGTAATTTATAATTCATTAAGAAAAACCTAGTCGTTGCTTAATCTCTTTCCAGCTTGAACCTTGCATTGGCTTTTGGCGGTACTCCTCTAAGCGTCGGTCTAATTCTATTTGCTGGTTTTCACTGACTCCAACCGCTTCTGATGTTACAAGAATGCTATCCCACAAATCCTCTGCAAGTTGTATTCGTTCAGCTACACTTAATTGAGAAATTTCAACCTTCAATAAGGGATGCATACTCTATCACACTAAGATTTCATCTTGTTAATATTCTACCCTTATCAAGGTGGAAAGGGAAAGACGCAAAGACGAGGCGAACCTCGTTGATATCAAACATTGCTCTTGGAAGAGAACAAGTAGCTTATATCAAGTTCGGTTAATCACTTATAAAAAAACTACCTAACCCCCATCTCCTCTCCTTAAGAAGGAGAGGGGGAAGAAAGGCGGGGTGAGGTTAAACGGGTATTATAATTAATCATGCGAAGAGTGATATTACTGAATTTCAAATGACTTAATCATTGTCTCTGTCGCTTGGATAAAGTCATCATAATTATTTATTTCTGCTGTGTAAGTAATTACGTATGCCTTTTCACCTTTTAAAGTAAAAACTTGCAGATTTTTTAAACTATTTCCTCCATCTTTGCCAGTATAAATTAATTGATTTGCTGATTTATTTGCCAGAGTCGTGTCAATTGGCTTCTGAATGTCAGCTTTTGTCAGATGACTATTAATGTCCTTAATCGATGTTTTGTTAAAGTCGTCTAATGTCCCGGAAAAATCTTCAACGCTTATAGTTAGTTTCTCTTGGAATTTATCTGTATCAGTTTGTTTGGGCGACACAAATGCAACCACTTCGCCGGTAATAGGATTATCTATATTTCGCCTTTCCCAGCTTTGCGGATATTTCATCTTTATCCCTACATTAGAATTTGCATAGGTTAAGAAATTTTCTGGTGGTTTAGAAGGATGAAGGAAATACCATATCCCAATACTTGTCGCCACTACTGTTGCTGCTATTGCTGAGGGAATTAAAAATTTCTTGGATGTTGCTGGACGTAGGCTTGGCGTAGTTGGAGAAACTGGTGGAGAATTAGGAATTACTGTTGTTGGATTTTGTGCTTTTGTATTGTTGTGTGGTAGTGTTGTTAAAGCTAGCAACGCATCCGTTGCTGACTGGTAACGATCGCGAAAGTGATAGCGCACCATTTTGTCTAATATATCTGCTAGCTCTTGGCTCACCTGTGCTTGATTGCGCCAAATAATTTCACCTGTTTGAGAGTCTTTGTGTAAGTTAAATGGTAATATTCCTGTAAGCGCTTGAATACCAATCATTCCCACTGCATAGATATCGCTGTTGAATTGGGGATTGCGATCGCTTTGTTCACAAGGCATATAACCATGAGTGCCAATAGCAACAGTAACACTCGTTTGCCCCTGAGAGTTAACCAGTTGGGTGCTGATTTGTTTGACCGCGCCAAAGTCAATCAGCACAATTTTCCCATCTGACTTACGTCTGCGGATATTTGAGGGTTTGATATCTCGATGAATGGCGTTATTCTTATGGACAAAGGCTAGGACTTGTAGAATATCTTGTAAAAGTTTAATTACGTAAGCTTCACTTAGCTTTTTACCAGGAAGCAATTCTGCGCTTAAATCGTGACCTTCTATAAATTCCTGAACTAAATAAAATTCTTGATTTTCCTCAATGTGAGCCAAAAGACAGGGGATTTGGTTATGGTTTCCTAATTTTTCCAGCATTTCTGCTTCTTGGTCAAAAAGACGACGTGCTTCCCGTAAAGTGTATGGGTCGGTAGCCATTGGTTCAAACTGCTTGACAACGCACTTAGGATTCCCCGGTCGTTGCATATCTTCGGCTACGAAAGTAACTCCAAACGCCCCTTTTGCCAAATATTCGAGAATTTGGTAGCGTCCACTAAGCTTTTGACCCAGCATTAAAGTCACCATAGATTCTGGAAGTTATCACCTTATTTGATGACAATTTTCGCACACAATTAAAGTTGCTAATATAGCACTTCTCCTGAAGGATGCAATAGGGTAGGGGCAAAAGCTAGCTATGCCCCTACGATAGCCTGTATTTCAGATAAGTGAGAAGCAGTATATTTACGAACTACTGTGATGATATGTATAAATTATACATTAAATCCTAGCACCGCGATTAATAGAGCGTTAACAATACGAGTGTAAGATTTACTTTATAAATCAACTCTGATATATCTAGGCATAGTTCCGAAATGCTGCTAATTATCGTTGTAGTTACTTAATATTGCCCAACAAGTAAGTTTTACGCTTTTTTAGTAAGATACACGCTTTTTTATGACACCTAGGTTAGTCAGTTCGATGTTGATAAACGTTGCTAGCGTTGGCGGTATAGCTTTGCTGACGGCATTTGCCACAACAGCAATTATCCCTCAGCCTGGTTATGCCAGCAGCACAACCTTTTTTTGCGCTCAGAGCAAAGGTGTACCGATAACATTTGCTCGTACTCAAGATGGAAGAAAAATGGCAATCATTCGCTGGGTTTCCAGCAAATACTTCTCTTCTAAGTTGACACCTCTGCAAAGATGTCAAGAAGTATCTTACAGATTTCAAAGAAGCTCTGACAATGGCACTCTTAAAACTCTTATCACAGGGACACTAAATGGGCAACCTGTAGTCTGTGCTGGGGCAAGCACAAATGATACTTGTACGGAGAAAACTTTATTATTCACCCTCAAGCGTGGCTCTAATGCCAAACAAGCTGTAGAAAGGCTGTTAGACCGTCGTGCTTTAGCAGCTGGTCAAATACAGAACCAAAGTAGTGACAATACTCAGATTTATATTGATTTTGATACATATCTAAACAGCGTCGCAACACAACCGTGATTGTGAACCTCACCCCTAGGGCGTGTTTTCGCTCTCCGAAAAGCCGTCAGGCTGGAAGCCTGGGGCGTTGCGCGTACAAAGCCTGCCAGAGCAGGCTTCCAACCCTATTTTTCCGTAGTCCGCCTAATCGCGGACTTAGTACAGCTTTGCATAAGTTCGAGCGCGAATTGACAGGGGAAAACTTTTGACGGTAGTGGGCTGTCTTGCTCACTGGCATACAGAGTTTTTTTTAGTAGTCAAGTTCAACCGTTGAACTGCACGGTGCATCGTCGCTACGCTGACACTAATTCCACTCCGAATGCAATAGCGCTCACATAATTCTTCTAGTATGCCATCCAGTTGTTCATCTACTAACTGCTGCAAATCAGGCAAGTTCTCAACTTTTATTTTGGTGATCGCTCCACCTCCATGAAGTTTAGCATCCACTTTTCCTGTGTTTCGATGGCGACGTACCAACCGTTGAACAAACGCTCTTGCTCACTTTGAAGCGGTCGGCTAGTTGTCGAAGCGACCCATATGATTGCTTTATAAGCATCAATCACACGAGGAGCGTAGATCCGTTGAGTAGGGAGCGGACATTTACTCATAAGTATTTTTACTGCATTTCTAGTTTACGCTTATTTGTAGTCTACTCAATTGAAAACTGCTTTATGAAGTCCCAATTCATGTGAATTTGAGGTTCCAGGGATTACAAAAAGAATTCGTCAACATCAAAATTACCGACAAAAAGCCCAGAAACAAAGAACTCAGCCAAGAACAGGAACAGTCCAATCGAAAAAAAAGCAGCGATCGCGTTAAATGTGAACACACCATATTAGGTATGAAAAAATACAATGCAGCGACTGCATTATATCGAAATCACATTGAAGATTTAGATGAGCGCTTGATGTTAACTGCTGCCGGACTCTGGAATTTCTACTTGATGGCTGCATAATATTGATTAGCTGGAATCCAACAATTCCATTTCATCATTTTTCAAGTCTTATTTAGCGGCAAGCCTAATTTATACAAAATTAGATACGTTTACCCTGCTTACTTACTGGCTGTTCATTAGATTGATATCCGAGTTTAATGGCTACTTCTTGCAGGAGTGGTAATGCTTTTAATTTCCAGTGGGATACTAGAGTTTGGTAATTGATTTGGCACTCGCGAGCAATATCAGCAAGTGTATCTGGTGGGTTCTTAAAGATGAACAGCAACCTTTGGCTCAGTACTTGACAGTTGCATTCGGGATGTTTACGAGGATAACAGTTTCGTAATTGCTTGTCTGGGTCTTGCTCAATGTAATCTGCTAGGTTAACTACTAAGTACTGTTGTGACTGCTGTTGTAATTGTTCTAGATAAATTTCTAGTCCACTTAGAACATACGGGTTAGATGGTGTCCCTAATAGTCGTCCTTGTTCTGACACTCGTTCTAACCTAGTTGTTATCTCTCCATCCGCATCCAAAATACTTTCATCTAAGGAAATATGAAATCTTCCTTGAGGGTAAGATGGTAAATTTAAATCTCTGATCCGCCAGTAAAGGTAGCTTTTGAACCATTTTACTAAATCAGCTTGAACAGAAGATGTATGCGGCTGAAAGTTTCTAATATTGTGGCTGAACCACTCCAAACTTTGGTTTAAGGCATCTAAAAAGTGGTCGGGACAATCTATACTCGAGTATTTTCTAAATTCTGGTAGTCCCTGAATTAAAATCAGAAGTCGACTTATAGCTTTTCGCCATTCCCGACTACCATCTGGGTGTTGACAAACTGCTGCAATCAATTGGCGCAGGTGTTGATCCCGATCATCCATAATAACTACTTGTGCGGTTTCGACAATCATTTGTTCATTTTCTCCCGCCCAATTTAGGTGATTGAGCTTAATGAATAAGATAAAAAGAAACATCAAGTAATGCACTAACCTTTTGTGCTGTATTGAATATCAAAATCGGCTTCAAAAAATACACTTTTCTGTATGCACTGCTAAATTTGCCTCTCATAGAATAGATAAATGCGTTAAAAGGTAAGCCAATGATGATTAAATCTGTATCAAAACTTACTTTAGGTTTGGCAATACCCCTTGAAATTTTGGCTTTTGTGTGCTATGAATAAAAGCTTCAATAAAAGACTGTGGTAAAAGTAAGCTTTAAGGAATTGATGATGAGCCAAGATTTACCAAAGCAAGGGAAGCAAAAGATTCTCGTGATGGATGACCACCAATTAATCCTGAGTGGAAGCCTTGAATTGCTACGACAGGAGTATAAAGACGCGGAATTTCTCAAAGCTGAAACTGCACAAGAAGCTTTTGATATAGTAGCAAGCTGCCAGCTTGACCTCGTTGTCATAGACCTGTCCATTCCGGAGAAGTCTGGAATAATGGCTCAAATTGATACAGGTATTCAACTACTAAAAACTTTAATGAAGAAGTATCCTACACTCAATATTATGGTGCAAAGTAGTTATATTAAGGCACTAGTACGTATTAAACGTGAAATTGATGAGCATCAAGGGGGCTTTGTCATTGCTAATAAAGGACTTTCCGAACAGGAAATCTTAAATCGGGTTAACTTGGCGCTACAAGGTATAACCCATACAAAAGATATCAAAACAGCATTGGAATTTAAGCCAGAGTGGCTAGAAGTTTTGAACCTAGCGTTTGAAGAAGGATTGCAAGATAAAGCTATTGCCGAACAAATGCATATACATGAACGAACTGTCCGTTCATACTGGACTAAAATCCAAGACGTACTGGGTGTTTATCCTGAAGATTGCAGACAAGAAGGCAAGAATATGCGAATTCAAACGACAATCCGTGCTAGAGAAGAAGGGCTAATTGATTAATTAGGAGTTAGGAGTTAATGATTTATGGCTGAAGGTTCTGGTACGGTGATATGGAGAAAAATTAAAAAAGAAATTGCTATTTGGCGTACAGGATCGTTACCAGGATTTGCAGTCTTGACGATTGTCATTATCGCTCGTTTATATGGTTTACTTCAGCCTCTAGAGTGGATAGGTCTTGATAACTTTCTCCGCCTGCGTCCTGCTGAGCCTATGGATAATAGAATCACTATTATCGGCATTACTGAGGATGATATGACGAGTGCAAAAACTTATCCCATCCCAGATAAAGAGATTGCAGCACTCATCAGGAAAGTACAGAATTATCAGCCTAGAGTTATTGGTTTAGATCTTGTTAGAAATATATCTGTTGAACCTGGTCATAAAGAACTGGTTGATGTATTTAAACAAAGTAAAAATTTAATTACTATTGAAAAAGTCTTACCTCCTCAATATGCTCCACCGCCAAATGTGCCTGACAACCAAGTTGCTTTCTCAGATGCTATATCAGATGAAGATGGCAATTCCCGGCGTATTCTTCTTGGTACACCCTCATTACAGAATGGTCAAAACTACAAGTTTTCCCTACCTTTGCGTCTAGCAGAAGCTTATTTATTGAGTGAAGACATTCCTTTACAAAAAGGTATTCGTGACCTTGAGGCTATGCGATTTGGCTCAGTTGAAATCCCTCGCGTTTCGCTAAATACTGGGGGATATGTAGGAATAGATGCAGGTGGGGTTCAGACCCTACTTAATTGGCGGAGTGGAAAAGAACCATTTCGAGTTATATCTCTTAATGATATTAAAACAAATAAATTTCAGTCGAAATGGTTACGCGATCGCATTGTTTTGATAGGCATAACTGCCCCCAGTGTTCAAGACTATATTAACACTAGAGCAGTTGCTGATTTGAAACCTGATGGTCTGATTTTTGGAGTACAATTTCATGCTCATGCTTCTTCCCAGATTGTTAGCGCAGTTCTTGATGGACGACCGCTTCTAAGAGTTTGGCCAGATGAGTTGGAATATCTGTGGATAGTTGTTTGGGGTTTGATATCCATTATTATCGGACGGCTGACTCAATGCGTATTTAAAAATTTGTTTGCTGTTGGTGTGACTAGTCTTTCCCTAGTGGGAGGTAGTTATTTGCTTCTCGTATGGGGTTGGTGGATTCCCGTAGCACCAAGTTTATTAATTTTAAGTATCAACGGTGTAGGTTTGAGTGCTTTTGCTTTTTATCAACGCGATCGGGCTTTGCAGTCTCAAATCAATGAACGCCAACGCACCATCGACCAAGCATTTACTCTTATTCATAATGGACCCTTGCAAACACTAGCAAATGCCTTAAGATGTGTTCAAGATAAAAATTTACTACAGGAAAAATTACACTGTCAACTGCAAAATCTAGACAGAGAAATTCGCGCAATAGGTGAACACTTGAAATCAGAAGCTCTCCATCAAGAGGAAAGCCTTCTTTTAGGAAGTGGTTTAAAACTAGATTTAAAACTTCCAATTCATGAACTTTTATATGAAGTTTATACCAGCACACTAAAACGAGACCTTCCCAATTTTCCAAATATCAAGGTAAAAACCCGCTCATTTGACCCTATTGAGGAGAAATATTTGAGTATTGAACAGAAGCGCGAACTTTGCCAATTTTTGGAAGAAGCTTTATGCAATGTTGGAAAACATGCATTAGGAGCCAAACGCATTCAAGCCACTGGCAAAGAAAACAAAGGCTGGTATACTGTTAGCATTAAAGATAATGGTTGTGGTATCTGTTCAGATTTAGGAAATAAAGGAACAAAGCAGGCTATAAATTTAGCCAGAAAATTAGGAGGTTACTTTAAGCGAGAACCTGTTTCTGTCCGAGGTACTTTATGTGAATTAACTTGGTCTTTAAAAAGTAGTAAAGATAGCCTCACAATTTCCCTTAAATCTTTTTTTAAAGTACCTAATGAGAACACTCCCGACTCAAAACAAGCTGCCCCGAAGACAACCGATACACACCCTGCGGTTCTACAATCGGATCGCCTTTGTGCCAAGGACGACGAGTCGAGTTCGTAGATGGGTCGGCATTAGATACACTACGCACATTTCCAAAAGTATAAAGTGACATCAAAGCATCTCCAGGACGAGAAGGTAAACCACCAGAACCCGTAATTGTGAAACTCCCCTGTTGCTGGCGACTACTGCGTGCAATGCAACTATTGGCAATCAAGTTGCTGGTGTCAATTGGGTTTTGCGGTAACTCCGAAAGACTATTTTGGATAAAGCTAGTATCAGGTAAGGTAATCCCACCAGATACTACACCACTGGCATTGACATCAACGCGGTTGTTCCCATCTAAAGTACCAGGATCAGTACCCGCAGGAGCAGGTTTATAGTTTTGACCGAAGAACGCAGGGGTGTTGAGGGTGATGTCACCGCCTTTGCCATTTCGAGCAAACGCCAGGATATCGCTGTCACCAAAGGCGATGATGGAGTTAGCATTAAGAGTGATGTTACCACCACCGCCTGCGCCATTTTCGACATTGGTGGTAATATCACTGTCACCGTAAAGGCGAATGTCACCAGCTTTGATCGCGATCGCACCACCGTCCGATTGTTGTGCGGCAGTGGTGATATTACTGTCAGTAGCGCTAAAAAGTCCATGAACATCAATAGTAATGCTGCCTGCATCCCCCTTCCCTTGCGTGCGGGCGCTTATTTCACTGTTTTTTAGAGTTAGAGAATCGGCATGAACTTTTAAGTTGCCTGCACCCCCTAACTCAGTACTGCTTACAGTTAGTCCACTGACTGCGCCTGTATTGGGCACTTTTGTTTTGCCATAAATATCGAGTTGATTGCCAAACTGAGCGAGGATATCTGAGTATGTTGGATTGCTACCAGAGATTGTCACATTGCCAGTTGCATTAAGAATGATACTACCCGCAGTCCCAATACCAGATGAGATAGCAGACAGTTGTCCACCCGATGTTGCTTTAAAAGTATTTGTATTGATTTTGATAGCTCCCCCTGTTCCACTGGCTGTAGTTCGGGCATCTACAATCGCGCCATTGGAAATACTGAATGTATTTGTATTCACTGTTATATTGCCGCCAACTTCAGAGGAATTGGTGCTGGTAAATATGCCACTCGTTACTCCATCTAAGAACTTTGGAGGAGAATTGAACCTAGGTGGAATGTTGTTTTGAAAAAGGCTGGTGGGAACCACTCTTGTATTAGTCCCAGATACATTAACTTTATCTGTTGTATTGATGAATATATTACCAGCTTTTCCTTCTCCTGAGGTGACTGCATTCAGTTGAGCGCCATCAGATAAGAAGAGCGATCGCGCTGTAATGTTAATCCCTTGAGCATCTCCAGTTGCTCCTTTTTGTATGGCAGTAGAGATGTCACTATCAACTAGGGAAATTGCACCCGTAGCCTGCAAAGAAACTTTGCCAGCATTTCCTTGTCCTTGGGTACTAGCAGATATTAAAGATTGATAAGAGGAGACAGATCCTGCGCGAATATCTATATCTCCCGCTTTGCCCTTTCCATTAGCAAAAAGTCTTGTCGTAATAAAGCTCTGGTCTAGAGATAAATCATCCCTGAGATGGATTGATATGTTGCCAGCATTTCCGTCTACTTTCTTTCCAAGAAGATTGTCGTCGCCCACTCCTGTAGCCAAAAAAGAGCCGTTCATTAACTGGAGAGATGGAGCTTTGATCGTAATATTGCCTCCGGTGCCTTTTATCGTGTTATTACTTGGGGTGCAGCCAACGGCGATTAAAGAGCAGACTCCAACGTTGCTGAATGCGCTACCTTTATCAAACAATACGCGATCACGGGCATCAATGGTTATATTCCCAGCGTTTCCTTGTTGTCCATTGGCGCTGGCTGCTAAGAAAGCTTCATTAGTTACGGAAAGCGAGCCAGTATCGATAATTATATTTCCAGCATTCCCTTCACCTTGGGTGTTAGAAATCAATTGAGCTCCATATGTTAAGGAAAGGGACTCACTGGTGATTTTGATGTTACCTCCATCACCTTTTACTTGTGTGCCATCACTAAAGGGAAGCTGATTGACATCAGTGTATACTTTAGCTCCATTCTCAAAGGAGACAGAATCGCGGGCATCAATAGTTATATTCCCAGCATTACCCTGTCCATTAGCGCTAGAAGCGAGGAAAGATTCATTAGTTACAGAAAGCGAGTCTGTATTGATGGTGATATCGCCTGCGTTTCCCACTTTCGACGAAGTACTGGCAGTCACTTGAGAATCATTCGTGACGAAAGATGACCTGGTGTTGAAGGTGATATTGCCCGCATCTCCTACTCCCGAAGTGCTGGTATCAAGTATAGAGCTATTGCTTACAGTCAGGGAACCAGTAGTAATGTTGACGTCGCCTCCGTTACCTCTCCCCGTCACATTGGTATAAACTTTACCTGCCCGATCAAATAAAACGCGATCACGGGCATTAATAGTTATATTCCCAGCGTTTCCTTGTTGTCCATTGGCGCTGGCAGCTAAGAAAGAGTTATCGGAAACGGAAATTTTGCCAGTATTAATACTAATATTACCCGCATTCCCCTCATTTTTAGTGCTGGCAATTAGTTGAGCGCTATTTGTTAAGGAAAGCGACTCACTAGTCATGTTAAAGTTGCCTGCTTTACCTTTACCGTTTTCCCCAACCTCGGTGTAAGCCGAACCTCTATCAAATGAGATGGTATCGCGAGCATTAATGGTTATATTTCCACTATTGCCCTCTCCCCTGCTGGTAGAAGTGAGGAAAGAGTCATCGGTAACAAAAAGTGAACCAGTGGTGATATTGATATCAGCGCCATTACCTTTGGTTGTCACATCGGTATAAGCCCGACTTCCTTTACCGAAGGAGACAGTATCGCGGGCATTAATAGTTATATTCCCAGCGTTTCCTTGTTGTCCATTGGCGCTGGCAGCTAAGAAAGAGTTATCGGAAACGGAAATTTTGCCAGTATTAATACTAATATTACCCGCATTCCCCTCATTTTTAGTGCTGGCAATTAGTTGAGCGCTATTTGTTAAGGAAAGCGACTCACTAGTCATGTTAAAGTTGCCTGCTTTACCTTTACCGTTTTCCCCAACCTCGGTGTAAGCCGAACCTCTATCAAATGAGATGGTATCGCGAGCATTAATGGTTATATTTCCACTATTGCCCTCTCCCCTGCTGGTAGAAGTGAGGAAAGAGTCATCGGTAACAAAAAGTGAACCAGTGGTGATATTGATATCAGCGCCATTACCTTTGGTTGTCACATCGGTATAAGCCCGACTTCCTTTACCGAAGGAGACAGTATCGCGGGCATTAATAGTTATATTCCCAGCGTTTCCTTGTTGTCCATTGGCGCTGGCAGCTAAGAAAGAGCCTTCAAGAACAGAAAGTGACCTGGTATTGATAGTGACGTTGCCTGCATTTCCCTGTCCATTGGTACTGGCTGCTAGAAAGGAGTTATTGCTGAGAGAAAGTGAATCAGCATTGATATTAATACTTCCACTATTGCCCACAGCGTTCTGTGCCACTTCATTGGAAATTTTACTACCGTCTGCGATCGCAACTATCCCAGTGGCATTAATTTTAATATCTCCTGCCTGAGTGTTGGGTGAGCCAACGCCTGAAATTCCTGTCACCAGTTGGCTTCCCCCCGATATATTCAAGTTCGCTGCATTAACTGCTATACTACCCCCACTGCTTGAAAGTACATTCACTTCAGCTTGATTGGTGAGAGACACATCAGCTTGTGACACTCCTTGGGCAAAATTTAAACCAAAGAAATCCCCGTTAGGAAAAAGTCCGACGGTGTTTTCTCCTTTTGCTCCCCCCAACTCCACGCGTCCCGAAGGAGCTACGAGTTTCCCACCATCCACGCTTACATTACCACCAACAAGTGCTAAACTCCTACCAGGATTTACCTGTAGACTAGACCCCTTGATCGAAATACTTCCAGCATTGCTCCCAAATTGCAAACCAACAGGCACATTAATAGTTAACAAAGGTGTAGATTGAGGACTTGTGGTATTAAACTCTGTGCCATCTGCAAATTTCAAGCTACTAGCTGTACTACCAATAAATGAACCACCAATATCCAAACTGGCATTTTTTCCAAAGACAATGCCATTGGGATTTATCAAAAATAAGTTGGCATTACCCAATACACCTAGCTTCCCTAAAATCTCAGAGCGGTTAGCCCCCGTAACCCGGCTAAGAATGTTCTCAATTCCTTGAGGGTTGGTAAAATAAACCCCTCTTCCTTCTCCCACATTAAATTCTCGAAAGCTGTGGAAGAGGTTAGCTCCCTTGATTGCTCCTCCATCTACGCGATCGCTCGGCAAGCGACGAATCACTACATTCGGTGTGACAACAGAACTTTCCGTTCCCAATGTAGTATCAGGCGTGATTTGTGCACTAGCTTGCTCAGATATTGTTAATGCAAATATCTGCGACACGGATATGCCCAACGCACCCATCAAACTTACCTTCCAGAGCCAATTCCACCAGCTGCTTATCATGGCATCAAATTTATTGGGTAAAAATCATTATTAGGCTTTATTAGTGCTCCTTGCAAGAAATTGGACTGTCAAAATCCTTTTGTCAGGAAAACCTGACAATTTTACCTACATTTTTTACTAAATCTTTATCTATCAGTTTGTAGTTTATTCACAGTAAATTTAATCATGAACAATACACATAAGGGAAATATGAACATTCAAATCTTGTGGTTGCTCATCAAACGTATCAATCGCAAACTAAATTTAGGTTTGCTCCTAAGCTTTTTACTGTTTGTCTCTCCAGCCATAGCTGGCTATGTACCTCCCCCAACTCAGAAACCTCCTAGTGACTATACTAAGTCTGGAGGTGCTAGAGGATGCCCAGAAGAACGAATACCCCTCACAATCCTTTCCCCTACAACTCATGTTGGGTATACAGCTTCTCAGCATCCTACCTTTGCCTGGTTTTTATACAGCCCTCATAATACAGAGTTTAGACTTTTTGAGTTTGATCCGAATGGTGAAGCCAAAAAACTAGGCGAGCCGATTAATTTACCAGCTTCAAAGGGAATTAACAAATATTCTCTCCCAGAAAACCAACCAGGATTAGCCGTGGGAAAAAAATATCTTTGGCAAGTATCCATCTCTTGTCCAGATGGCGCTTTAGTTCAAAGGGCAGAATTTATGGTTGTCGAGTTGTCATCAAATATCAAAAGTAACCTACCGAAAATAACAAATAATTCTCAAAAAGCAGATTTCTACGCCAAGCAAGGTTTATGGTATGACGCATTAGAGGAAGCTCTCAAGTTGGTTCCAAAAGGCAAACTTGGAGAAGTCGGTTCAACTCTGGTGCAATCCCTAGCGCAGTCGGAGGAAAAAGGAGGACAATCTAACGAACCAGAACTTCAGCAAAGAATTGAGAATTTAAAGGCGATCGCTTCCCAGGCAAAGTAAAAAACAGTCCTAAGTAGAAAAGAACAACGGGAAAATCTTGACCAACTTACTCATTCCTAAGTGCTACAAAGCTGTTAAAGCCAGTTACCGCTGAGGATAAACGGTGCCCAGTAGGCAGGGTTATCATATTGTTTATTAACTCCTGGTATTTTCTTAGCGTTAATCAGTGTAATTTGAGCCTGACGCAAAGCTTCTGCTTTACTCATACCTGACTTGCGGAGGTTAGTGTAAAATTCAGATATTAAGTTAAACGTAGATTCATCATTAACAGACCATAGAGTTGCCAACGCACTTTTTACCCCAACCTGTAAAGCGACACCAGCTAAACCAAGATTAGCACGGTCATCTCCTACAGCAGTTTGACAAGCAGTCAGCGTCAGCAATTCTACAGAGTTAGAACCACCATTGGCTCCCCGGAGGGCAGTTTCTAGCTGCTTAATAGTGAGTTTGTGGTTGTTGCCTGCGACTATAAACGTATCCTCTGCAATGGTGCCGAACTGAGCGTGAGTAGAAATGTGAATAATCGGATAAACGGTTTTACCCAGTTCTTTTTCTAGGTTATTACTGTTAAACTCGTCATTCTCCAACAATTTACTTCCTGGAAATTGTCTTTTAACTTCCTCAATTTCTGAAGTCACTTTTGGCAAAACTGGATAGTCTTTTTCATCAACTTTGGCTTTTGTAGTCACCCCCAAGATTAAAGCTTTGCTTTCTTGCCGATTTAGTTTTTTAGGCGCTGTCAAACTTAAACTGGGTGTGTTTGCAATAGCATAATTTTGAATCAAATATTGATTTCCGTCATAAAGCGCAGCCATTGGAATACTACGCAAAAAACTATCTTGAATGAAAATGAGAGTTTTAATTTGATCCGGATCCAAATCCGCAGTTAAATTAAATTTTCCCAAAATTTTGTTATACAGATATTGTGCCTTCTGCTTAATCTCAACATCGCTAATTGTTTTAACTCCATCTATAAGTAATTGACGAAATTCTTTGATTTCTTTTTCCAAGACATCACGTTTTTCATCTATCCATTCAAGCTGCTTATTACCATTTGGTAAACTGAGCAGAATGGCGGTGCGGTTATCAAAGATGATAGAGCTAAAAACAGCAGTATCTTCTTTTAAGAGTTCTTCAACTTTTTTATGGTTACTAATAGCTGTTATGACACAATCATTACCAAAGTAATTTTGTAATTCTGCTAGTTTCAAAGAATCTATGGTTTCCAAAGCACTAGTTAGCTGCTTATTACGAGTTTCGGCTTCAACAGATGACTCAGCTAACTCTAGTCTTAATTGAGTTAATTCACGGTAGAGAGGCTCAACGACATCCCGAAAATCATATTGTAAATCTTTATCAGCTTCCTGAAGATCGCTGCGAATTTCCTCTAAAGTAGAATACGCTTGTTGATAAGCTGTTACAGCAAGAGACTTTTTCTGCTGCGCTTGGTAAATCCGTCCTGCTTGCCACTGCCACAAATAAAGGCTATCTTTTGCCAGTAAATTTTGGTCAGCTTGCCAAAGTGCTTTCCGAGTAAATTTTAAGGCTTGCTCATATTCCTGACGACATTCATAAAAATGACCCAATGCCCCATTTGCAAAAGACTCTGAACGAAAATCTTGGAGATTTTGAGCAATTTTAACTGTATCCTTGAGGAGTGCGTAGACGCTTTGCGGCTTGTCGTCAGACATCGCTTGCTCATCCGGTAGTTGTCGTTTATGAGGACACTGAGTTAAAGGCGGCGAAGTCACACGTTCTGTAAAAACTGGAAGATTAGCTAAATCTACTGTTATATAAACTTTACTTGTAGAGTCGGGTAATTTCTCCCGCAGGGCTAAAGCTTTTTCTACTTCTTTGTCAACCTTGGCGTGGTCAACCTTGGCTGGTTCAGCGTTCCTGCGGTAGTAAAACTGAATTAAATTCATCAACACCCTGATTTGAGCAAATTGGTTACCTTGTTCGCCAGCTTTTTCAAAACTAGACTGAAAATTATTTAAAGCTTTTTGATAGTAACTGTCAGATTTCTGTTTAAATTCATCAGCCTTTGGAACCCGACTTTGTTTGGCAGACTCAGCACGCAGTTTCCAGAGATGCGCCTGACTCACATAGACATTGCCCAAACTATTGAGCACTAAAAAATCATAACCTTTGGGAGCAATCTTTTCAGCACTCTCAAGATACTTAATAGCTCGGTTATAATTACCCACCAGACGGTAAGCTTCTCCAAGACTTCCCAACGCACCTGCTTCCCCCATTTGGTCTTGTGAAAAGCGGGTCATTTGCAATGCGCTTTCTTGCCGACAACCCGGTTCTTTCTCACCCTTCTTTGATTGCTCCTCTTCCGGTTCGTCCTGAAGGACACCACATAAAAGAGCGATCGCCTTTTTGGGTTGCCCTAAGCTGTTATATACTTGAGCTTGTTCTGTAAGCATTCGCCCAACCTGCTGCACATGCCTAATTTGGCGATAGTAGGCGATGACCTTATCCCAATGGGCGATGGACTTATCCATTTGACCTATTTGTTGATATGCCCTTGCCAAATTTTCTAAAACAATCACCTCGTTTGCGCGGTTGTTGTTCTTTTGATAAATATTTAAAGCTTCTTGCCAGTATTTAATTGCATCTTGCAACTTTCCTACCTGGTAACTTTGAACACCTTGCTGCACCAATTTACTAGCATCGGGAGTTTGTGCATGTACCACTTCCCCTAGTTTCTCCTGCCAAGTCAAGAATGGCACATGGCTTAGCCATAAACAAAAGGTTAGGCTGCAAAGAAATAGAACTGCCAGGAATCGACGCTGAATAGATTTGCGATATTGATTTGGCACAGACCAACTCTTATAAAGGAAACCAAACATTGTTAAGGACACTCTCGACTCAAAACAACCTGCCCGGAAGACAACCGATACACACCCTGCGGTTCCACAATCGCATCGCCTTTCTGCCAAGGACGACGAGTCGAGTTGGCAGATGGGTCGGCATTAGATACACTACGCACATTTCCAAAAGTATAAAGTGACATTAAAGCATCTCCAGGACGAGAAGATAAGCCACCAGAACCCGTAATCGTGAAACCCCCTGTTGCTGACGACTACTGCGTGCAATGCAACTATTGGCAATCAAGTTGCTGGTGTCAATTGGGTTTTCCGGTAACTCCGAAAGACTATTTTGGATAAAGCTAGTATCAGGTAAGGTAATCACACCAGACACTGCACCACTGGCATTGATATCAACGCGGTTGTTCCCATCCAAAGTACTGGGATCGGTACCCGCACGAGCAGGTTTATAGTTTTGACCGAAGAACGCAGGGGTATTGAAAGTTATATTACCACCTTTGCCACCATTCGCAAACGTCAGGATATCACTGTCATCAAAGGCAATGATGGAATTAGCAGTGAGAGTAATGTTACCGCCGCCACCTGTGCCACTTGCGACATTGGTTGTATTGCTGTTGTTATTGCGGTGTGTGTTCCAGGCGGCGATTTCTGTCTGGAGGGTTGGGAGGTCTCTTATGCGGTGATCGAGGCATTGTTTTGTGAGGGCAGCCAATTCAATTTCCGCCATATTCAGCCAAGAGCCATGTTTTGGCGTGTGATGGAATTTTCAAGACGATCAAGGAGAATTCTTGCGACTTCTGGCCGGAAAGCAATGTATTGGGAGGCAGGTTTGTGGGTGTTCAGATTATCACAAACCAGGATGACTTTTTTGGCATCAGGATAGTTGACATCAAGCAGGTGTTGAATTGTATGCGCCCAATCAATCATGGTGCGGTGTTCTTCGGCCCAAACGCTGCAATTAAGCCTGCCAATGGTTCGCAAAACATGAAGATGCTGGCGGTGCCCGCAGCGTTCGTATTCATGGTCATAGCGTGCTGGTTTTCCTGGTTCTGGTGGCAGTGCCACGCGAATTTCCATGGGAGAGCTGCACGGGTTGTTCGTCCATGCATACCACCGGAAATTGCGCTTCTTTGGGGCGCTGGTAGACTAAGAGCACGTCTTCCATCGCGGCTACCAAATCCGCATTTTCTTCCGGCGGAATGACCCAGCATTCGCGCAAATGAGGTTTGAGTTCGTTTTTTTAAATAGGAGTGGATCGTGTTGGTACTGCAATGGGGCACAATGTTCAGCTCTACAACGCGGTCGGCCAACAGATGCAACGAAAGAGCGAACACGGCCTTGCGGCGGCGTGCCACAGGCAAGGGCAATGAGTCTGGCTTCGGCGAAGCCGTCAAATAATCGGGGTGTTGGTG
The DNA here is from genome assembly GCA_964245695.1 of uncultured bacterium. Taxonomy (GTDB): domain Bacteria; phylum Cyanobacteriota; class Cyanobacteriia; order Cyanobacteriales; family Nostocaceae; genus Hassallia. The sequence goes on from CAXTNZ010000067.1 coordinate 20,072, forward strand.
GTGTCTCCCGCTTCAAGCGCTCCAAAGCCGCCGGCAAGCCTCTTTCCACCAGTCGTTTGCGCGCCTCAAGAACGGTATCAAGAGCGACAGTGCAGCATCAAGGCAATCGAGAATCGCTGATTGCGGCTCATGATTGACGTCGCTGTGCAGAAAAATCTGCGCGTTCCGTATCTTGCTCGCTTCCCTCTTGCCTCTGTTGACGATCGCCTCCAGAAGAGAGCGCTCCTCAACGCTCAACCGGACAATATATTTTGTTGGTTTCATAGTACCCCCCCTTTATGGTGTTGCTCAAGGCGTCCCTATACCATGATGCCTCTGATTTAGCTAGGAAGGTCTACTAGGTTACTTCATATTGTGGTTCAATTACCTGAAAATTGCTGTGTATCAGTCATCGAAAAATTTTGAAAACTTCAGAATTGCACAAGCGCGATCGCTTAGATACCGTGCAGTCCTTCGGTAAGAGAGATTGTTTAAGGCAAATTGCTCAAAGCATTGCATTTTTCATAGTTAGCCAATTTTTCACCGATATAGAAATAGAGGCTTGACTTTGCTTTGCGCTTTCCCTTACAGCAATAATTTCAGCCTCAGAATGCCCCTAGTAACAGCTTCGGGCTTATCCGCCCTGAATAGTAGTACAAACAAAGTTTGTCCAAGCTGCTTATAGTTTCGCCTATGACGATGAAGCAGGCTTGCATAGTTGTTCAACGCAGAAAAGCTTTGATGTGACACTTTGTCCGGCAGGAGTTAAAGAATTAATTTTGTGGACTTACAACCGTAACACACCCTGTTTTAATAACTAATGGTGAATAACCAATGACTAGTAATTTTCAAGTTAAATTGAGTTGGAAAGAACCAGGCACGCCAAAACTACAAGAACCAATTTTGAGTTTGCCCATCGCCCTAGGTCGAAAATTCGAGCAGATGCCCGCTAAACTTCAAAAACGACCTGTATCTCGGATGGTGCTTAAGGACGCCCAAGTTTCTCACTACCATGCCCTAATCGACTTAGAAGAAAATTATTTGGTTATCACTAACCAAAGCACTACTAATGACATTCTTGTTAATGGTAAAAGTAAAGAACGCTGTGTTTTGGCTGATGGAGATATTTTGGACATCGGTTCCTACAAAATTACTGTCACCCTTAACCCTAGTACGTCCTTACACTATCCTAGAAATGATCCCACCTTACCTACAATACCGCCTCGTCTGAGCAATTCTGGTTCTCATGCTGTTAGTTTAACAGAATTAATTCCTTTATTATCGAAGAGGAAGGACTTACATAAACATGGTTTCCTTGTCCCCGGCATAATCACGGTCATATCTGTAGTAGCAATGTTAGCTACTAAAGAGAGGCATCTATTCTTCCTCTACATTTTAGCTGCTTATCTAGCTATTGCAAGTCACTACTTAATTCACAAACTGTGCCTAAAGCACAAGCCTTGGTGGTTACTAACTAGTTTAGCTTTGGCTACAGGTTTACCAATTTTGAGTGGATTTCATCTATCAATACCTCACACCGGAAATGAGGTTCTTGATTTAATTTCCGAGGCTTTTTTAGAAAAGGGGTTGTTAGAAGAACTTTTCAAAGCATTGCCAGTACTATTAGTTTACTTTCTCGGCAGGCTACTTCCATCACAAAAGCGTGAACTCATTGGCGTATGGGAACCTCTCGATGGGATACTTTTAGCAACAGCATCTGCCACTGGATTTGCATTAGTAGAGACTATGCTGCATGTGCATGAAGAAATTGAAAAGGGCAATTCTTTTGCCGGTTTGACTATTGTAATTACCCAAATTTTAGGTGATATTTTTGGACAAGTTGCATACAGTGGCTACTTCGGCTACTTTATTGGTTTGAGTGCGCTAAAACCTAAAAACGGCTGGCAACTTTTAGGTATTGGCTATATAACTTCATCTGTCATACATGCCTTTGGCAACGTAGCTACTATTTTGCAAAAGAAGCCGCAGTATCATTTATTCGGCAGTATATGTTTAGCTGTAATTGGCTCTTTAGCCTATGCGTTTTTGATAGCTGCAATCCTCAAAGCTCGTCAACTTTCGCAAAATCGCTCACCTTATATCTTGCACCTGTAAGAGGATGTCTGAGAAGTAAGAAAGCTCACGTAACGGTATTCTGTCGTTAGAACAAAAACTTAAGTATCGACAGCATTACGCGAGCCATGAATCCATCTATCCTGCGTAACCTGACTTCGGAGCAATGGGAACTACTTCAACAATTAATTCCACCTGCAAAAAAAGGTGGTCGTAAGCGTAGCATTGATATGCAGGCGATCGTCAACGCAATCCTATATATTTTGTGTGCGGGTTGCGCGTGGCGAATGCTACCTCACGCCTTCCCGAAGTGGAAGACTGTGTATCATTACTTTCGGCAGTGGCGAAAAGATGGAACGTGGCTGGAAATTCACGAGCGCCTACGACAGTGGGTACGTGTGAGTCAAGACCGAGAACCTTCTCCCACGGAAGCGATTTTGGACAGTCAAACAGTTGAGACGGCAACAATGGTATCACTCATATGTTGGCTACGACGCAGGCAAGAAGATTAAAGGGCGTAAACGACATATACTCGTCGATACCTTGGGTTTAGTAATGGTCGTTGTTATTACCGCAGCTGGGGTGAGTGAACAAGCAGGTGCAAAACAAGTTCTATCAAAGCTGAGCAAGGTATGTGATCGCTTTCATCGTTTAATCAAGATTTGGGTCGATGGAGGCTATCGTGGTAAGGATTTTGGGCACTGGGTTCTTGATGTCTACCGCTGGATTTTAAGTGTTGTTACCCGTCATCAGGAACAGAAGGGATTTGTTGTACTGCCAAAACGTTGGGTTGTTGAACGTACTTTTGGTTGGTTTAACTGGTGCCGCAGACTAAGCAAGGATTATGAGGTGCTACCCGAAACTACAGAAGCGTTTATTTATATCGCAATGATTCGTTTGATGCTTAAACAATTGGCGTGATTAAAATTACTTCCTCACAACTTTTCAGACATCCTATCAGGGGAAACCACTAATACTAAAAACTATGTATTAATTATGACTTAAAATAATAATGCTTTACGCAATAAAAAGCAATTTGTATAACAAGGTCAGTACCGACCGGGGGCAAAGAGAAAATCGGTCCGGGTAAAACTTGTCAATGAAATGAGACAATATTCGCTATTGTCAGGTTAAGCCCACAAAATAAGTATATATATTTAAATAAAACGCAAAAAAGAGACCATTAGCGATACCTAGTATCTGCGACAGGGTAGCACAGACAATCGTCAAAAATGCACTCTTATCCCAGTTGGGAAAGCCGTTTCGAGGCAAATTCCTAAAAAACGATGGAGCGATGACGCGAGGAGTTACTCAGGAGACTGCCGACGGAATGTCCATGAAAAAGATTGAGAGTCTCATAGAAGACATCCGTCACGAACGCTTTCGATGGACACCAGTGCGACGAATTAACATTCCCAAGAAAAATGGGAAAATTCGACCACTGGGTATACCTACCTGGAAAGATAAATTAGTCCAGGAAGTAGTACGCTTGATTTTTGAAGCATACTATGAACCGATACGGTTCAGTTAAGGCTCAAAGTCATGTAAATTAAACATTGTTACCAAAAATGGAAATTAAGTGCCGTGCATCTTAAGGATTTCTCGTTGGTGTTTCCAGATATACAAAGTGGTAACGTGCTCAAAGCAATCGAGATGGCTATTCGGTGCAACGGCAATCGAACAGGCGATCGCCAATACCCAAACCAATGAAGAGCGCTCATGGATCGCTACCAGCACAGTTAGTAGTAAGTCTGGTAATAGCAATGAGTCTCTGGTCGAGAGATTCAATGCGGGATGTACTCAAAAACTTAATTGATGGGATGTCGGAGGCATGGGTGAAAGTTGGCAAAAAAAGCGCGAGTGCCATGTAAATCAGCTTTTCCCCCAAGCACGGAGCGCGATTAGGGGCAAGGGTAATGAGTCAATTATTTCACCAGTTAGTACGACCCATAGCGACGACCGAAACATTGGGAGCGTTTTTAAATGAGCTACGAATTGTGGGGAAGCGATGGCACTTGTTTCGATGTTCCAGACAGCGATGAAAATGCGCTCTTTTTTTGGTCGTCCCAGTAGCCGTAGTGGGACACAATCAGCATTTCCACTCATTTAGGTTAGTCATATTGGTAGAAGCAGGAACACACTTAATCTTTGATGCATTAATGTGCCCCTATCGCATAGGGGAAAGAGTGCGAGCGTTAAGATTATTACGCGCGGTAACCTTGCTGAATGTTGCTGATGTGGGATAGGGGGTTACATTCTTACACAATGGTACAAGTCACTGGCCATAAGGGTTGTGATTATTTAGGAAGAATACCCGCCAATGTTAAATTTCTTTCAGAAAAACCATTGGAAGATGGCTCATATCTGTCGTGGATTTATCCATCGGCAAAGTTACGAAAAAAGGGTTGTCAACCAATACTGGTAAGAATAATTGAGTATACAATAGAGCATCCAGAAAACCCTGAAGAACTACTCACATATCGCTTAATCACAAGCTTGTTGGATATCGATAAATTTCCTGCTGAACTGTTGGCGAGGGAATACCATGACTCGTTGGGAAGTAGAAAACACCATTGACGAATTAAAAATTCACCTTTTGGGGCGAAAAACTCATGTCCGTTCTCAAAAACCACGCTCCGCGTGGTGCAAGAGGTATATGGTTGGTTGTTAGGACATTGGTCAGTAAGAGTGTTGATGTTTCAAGCTGCAACCAGTGCTGGGGTTGCTCCATTACGCTTGAGTTTTACTGGTACATTACGAGTCATCCCTTAAAGTGCTATCCCTAAGTTTCAACGCCTCAAAAGTCAAGAGCTTCCCCTTTTTTCACCTGGTTGACTGTAGAGATTCTAGATACATTGTTACCCGAACGGGTTCACCGAAATAACTAAGCGAGTTGTGAAAAAACCTGTATCCAAATTTCGTTCTAAAAAGCCAAAACACAGAGGTACTGGACAACGAGTCGAAACTCCTAAATTCCACATCACTAATGAGCATTTCAGCCTTAACTGAACCGTATTGTACTATGAACCCCAATTTTCCGACAGCAGTCACGGTTTTAGACCCAAGCGTGGATGCCATACGGCGTTAACGGTAATAAACCGCACTTGGCAAGAAACCAAATGGTTCATTGAAGGAGATATTCGTGGTTGCTTTGACAATATAGACCATAAAATCTTGATGTCAATTCTGGGCGAGAAAATCCAAGATAACCGCTTCCTGAGATTGATTGAAAATTTACTTAAGGCAGGTTACTGCGAGCAATGGAAATATCATTCCACCCAAGCGTGGAACACCACAGGGCGCAATTGTTTCACCCATCCTCGCCAACATCTACCTTGATAAATTGGATAAATTTGTCGAACAGATTCTCATCCCAAAGTATACACTTGGCTAAAGTTGGGCAGAAAACCCGGAGTATTCAAAACTCCAAAAACTAGCCTGGTACTTCAGGAAAAACGGACAAATTGAAAAAGCACGTCAACTGGAAATCCAATACCAGACCATGCCCTCCAAAGATGTCCGCGAAGATAGGATATAAAAGGCTGTCATACGTGCGCTATGCTGATGACTTTCTACTTGGTTTCATCGGGTCAAAGGATGAGGCAAAAGAAATTAAGGAGAAGATTCAGACATTTTTAGCTCTAAATTTAAAGCTAGAATTGTCAGCAGAGAAGACCTTGATTACTAATGCCACTTCCTTTCCTGCTAACTTTTTGGGTTATGAAATCCTGGTTCAATATTCAGACACAAAGCATACCAACGGTAGACGCTCGGTGAACGGAATTATTGGACTACGAATTCCAGCAAATTTTGTAGGAGAGAAATGCGCCCTCTATATGAGGAATGGTAAACCCATTCATCGGACTGAATTAATAAATGATGATGATTTTACTATCGTCAACATCTATCAATCAGAATACAGAGGTTACGTACAATTCTACAGTCAGGCGCAAAACATCGCATGGCTATCGAAACTCCGATGGGTCATGTGGAGTTCGCTCATGAAAACCCTCGCTTGTAAACATAAAACTAGCGTGGCGAAAATTTGCAAGGGAATACCATAAAACGGTTAAACTTCCGCAGGGATTAAGAAAGTGTGTTGAAGTTACCATCCCTAGAGTTGGTAAGAAACCACTTATAGCCCGATTTGGTGGTTTACCGCTAAAACGCAACCCTCAGGGTACCATAGAAGACCAGCCAACAAAGCGAAAGCCTGGATTCAGGAATGAATTGACTAAACGGCTTCTCGCTGATGTATGCGAGCTTTGTGGAGCCACTGGTGACATCGAAGTTCACCATGTTCGCGCCCTCAAAGACCTCAAAATAAAAGGTAGGAAGGAACCACCACTCTGGATGCAAATTATGTCCGCACGTAGGAGGAAGACTTTGATGGTCTGTCCCCAATGCCATGATGCCATACACACAGGCAAACCTATATGTAGACGAGTTTCGGATGGGAGGGTACTGGAGAGCCGTGTGCTGGTAAACTAGCAAGCACGGTTCGGAGGGGGCTAGACAGAAAAGGAGCCAATCGGAAACCTCGCGCTGCGTGCTACCCACCTTTGACAACATCACCCATGATTATTTACTCAAAACAATTGGTCCAGTACCAGGTAGAGAATTAATCAAACAATGGCTGAAAGCAGGATATGTAGAAATCTGACTTTTCCCGTTAAGTCTCTCAAGATCGCTGCCAGCCGTCACAAAGGTCATGTAATTTTAACCAACCTCGCCACAGTACCTGGATACCAATGGGTGTATTATGTCGATGTTCCAAATAACCCCCGCGCACGAGCGATCGCAACCAAGCACCCAAGCAACCGATAACACCTTGGGCAGTTTTACTGATTTGGCTTTCAAAATCTGAATTTGAAGGGGATTAGACCTCTTGCAAAAGTCATTCAAGCAGCTTCAACTTTAATTAGATGAAGTTCATAATTTTATAGACCCGCTATAAGATTAAATCTCAAACCAAATCTTTTTCTCCGATTTCTATAACGGTCTGACAAAATTTTAAAAACCTTGAGTTTTCTATTTACATGTTCGCCTAACACTCTGACTCTTGCTAAATCTTGATTACTTTTTTTATCTTCATAGCTCAACTGACCATCTCGAGGTTTCTTTTTTGGTATTCGACTATTGGAATGAAGTTTTTGAATACCTTGATATCCTTTATCTCCCAGGCATTCAATATTTTCTTTCAATCTAACTTTGCTGTTGCGTGAATATAGCGGTTCTTGGTTGAGTCCAACACACTCTGGTAAAATTTGACCAGAGT
>CAXTNZ010000068.1:0-26898 GCA_964245695.1 uncultured bacterium
GGACTATGGTAATACCTCGGCGCGTTGGATGTACCGGACGATTATCGGTGAGTGCTAGCTGAAAATTTGACAATATTGTAGCTACTATTAACTTCATTTCATACATGGAAAATGCTGCACCTATGCAACCGCGATAACCACCGCCAAAAGGTAGATATTCATAAGCTGAATATTTCTGGTTAAGAAATCTTTCTGGTTGAAATTTCTCTGGTTCTGGATAAGTTTCGCTACGACGATGTGCTAAATAAATGCAGGGTACTAAAATTGTCCCGGATGTATATTTTTCACCGCCAATTTCGACTTTATCTTTTACCATTCGCGGTGTACATATTAAGGCAATAGGAAAAATTCGCAGTGTTTCTTGACAAACAGCAGTGAGGTAAGGAAGTTGCGCTAAAACTTCAGGATTTGCTCTATCACTTGCGTTTAATTCCTGGATTAACTTATCTTTTACCTCTGGATGCGCGTGAATCAAATAAAATACCCAAGCCAACACCGCTGCTGTTGTTTCATAACCTAATAGCAGCAGCGAAACTAATTGATCGCGTAATTCTTCATCTGTCATTTGCTGTCCATTTTCGTCACGCGCTGACATCAGCAAACTGAGAATATCTGTACGCGAAGCATCATTTTCTAAGCGTCTTTCCGAAATTTCTGCATATATGAGTTTGTCGATTTCTTCTCGTCTTTTGATATAATTTCCCCAAGGACTCCACGCACCTAAATTCTTTTGCAACGGGGGAAAGAAAAATAAGCTGGAATACAAAGGTTTAGTGACATCTTCTAATAAAGAAGTCAATTGTTCCTTTAATTGTTGGTAACGTACACCCGGACTAATACCAAATACTACTTGTAATATAATTTGTAAAGTAATATCTGGCATAACTTTTTGCATAGATATCACTTCACCTACAGTCCAATTTTTTATAACTTCTTGAGTAATTTGACAAATTAATTCACCGTAAGATTTTAGGCGATCGCCATGAAAAGGCGGCATCAATAACTGTCTTTGACGATTGTGCGATCGCGTATCCTGCAAAACAATCGACTTCTCCCCAAACAGCGGCTTAAAGACATGAGTCGCTTTCTGAAAATCTAACTCCTTCGCAGGTATCGCAAAACATTCAGAAATTGCATCCGGATGACTAAAAAACACCACTGGCGGCGAATTTATCCCCAAAACCCGCACACTAAAAACATCCCCATATTTGACAGCACACCCATCCAAAAACCGCGTCGGATTAGCAATCAATTGCAACGTTTGTAACAAAGACGTCATAATAAAACTTCAATTACTTCTCTCTTCTCTTAACTCTGCGCCCTCTGCGCCTCTGCGGTTCGTTCTCAAAAAATATTGTCGGGTAAGCATCGCCTACCCAAACAACGCATTTCAAACAATATCAAAAACCTGCTAACTAAAAACTCAACCAGAGATAGATTGCAAAATTGGAGATTTAACCTGACGCTTACCCTTAACAACCATTTGCACACTCTTATCTGGTCCAGTTACCAAACCACGACGTTTAGGTTTGACATCACCATCACCAACCAGCGCCAAATCCAAATTAGAAAGAATCTTCGCCAATACCACCTTCATTTCAAACTGAGCGAACGCCATACCAATACAGCGCCTAGCACCACCCCCAAAAGGCAGATATTCATAAGCAGAAAATTGCCTTTCTAAAAACCGCTCTGGCTTAAACTGCTTCGGTTCCGGGTACAAATCCTCGCGGTGGTGCGTCAAATAAATCGAACCCATCACCGATGTACCCGATTCAAGTTTGTGTCCGCACAAAGAGACGGGCGTTTTTACCTCTCGGCGAAAAGTTAATATTGCCACCGGGTAAATCCGCAAAGTTTCGCAGCAAACAGCGTTAAGATATGGTAACTTAATAATTGCGTTAGTGTCCGGATTTTCACCCAAACTATCAAGTTCTGCCAGCAATTTTTCCCGCACTGCTGGTAGCTTGTGAATCCAATACAGCGCCCAAGTTAAAGCGGTGGCTGTTGTTTCGTGACCGGCTACCAACAGCGTCATCAACTCATCGCGTAACTCTTCATTGGTCATGGCTTGTCCCGCCTCGTCCCGCGCCGCCATCAGCAAGCTAAGAATATCTGATCGCGTTGCATCTGGTTGTTCTCGCCGTTCGTTAATTTCGGCATAAATTAGTTGGTTAACTCGCTCCCGATCGCGGAGAAATTTTCCCCAATGACTAAAAGCACCTAAATCGCGTTGCAAAAACGGGAAAATCAGAAAAGCAGTATTTAGAGGCGAACTTCCTCCCGCTTCCAATATTAAACCAAGAAGTCTTTGTACTTCGGCGGCGCGATCGCCTTCATACAGTCCAAACACAGCTTGCATTATAATCCGCATGGTAATAGCTTGCATCGCCTCCCGCACACAGAAGGTTTTGCCTACTTCTTGCTGACTCATTACCTCATCGGTGATTTTACTGATAATATCTGCATAAACTCGCATTCTGTCACCGTGAAACGGCGGCATCAATAATTGACGTTGACGGCGATGTGCTGCACCGCTTGCCATAATTACAGAATGCTTTCCCATCAATGGTTCAAAAGGCTTATTTCCTGTCGATGGAGCCGTAAAATCTTTTGTATCGCTAGTCAATATCTGTTGTAGCGCTTGGGGATTGCTGACAACAACTACGGGAGTTTTCAACCGCAATGTAAAGATATCTCCGTAGCGTTTAGCACAGGCTTCCATAAACGACATAGGATTAACAATGAACTTCAGCGTCTGTACAAACGAAGGTGATTGCGGACCGTTTGGTAGGTTCATTTATTTTGTTTGCTGCTTTTATTGTGTTCTGCCACTCTAACAAACTGGAATAATTAATTTTGTTTAACTTTGTATTGAATCTGATTATATTTGTGTTGCGAAATAGCAATAAACTGTGACAACACGAAAGTTGTAAAATTCTTGTTAACTTGGATGAGCGTTTACAGCATCTCCTTTTATTTATAAGGTACTCAGCATGACAGCAACAACACCAAAAGCAACTTCAGCGTCTCCAGATTTTTGCGAAGGAATTCAATATTTTGGGGAAGCGTTACCCAGTTTTGAAACTTATGGGGGAACACCTGCTGTAGAGTCTGGTAAATTAGCGATCGCCAATCCTGAAGATCCAGCAGCAGTATATCAGACTTTACTTGCAGCTGATGCTCTACGTTATTTAACGTTACAAGTTACTGCTTCTAAAGCTTCGGGACATCCAGGTGGTTTTGCTTCGCAAGCGGAAGCTTATGCAGCGTTGGTCATGCTGGGTCATAAGAACATTATCACGGAAGTGGGACACCACGCCCCTGGATTTTATAGTGCGATGTTCTTGGATCGTTCTTTGGAGGACATGGGCATATATACGGTGCAGCAGTTACGCGATCGCTTCCGCGAAAAGCACGGACTTTTAGGACATCTTTCTGGTTACATTCCCGGTATTCTCGCACCCGCAGGTCCTTTGGGACAAGGACAACACTTTGCCATGTCAGCTGCAAAGCTGCATCAAGATAAGCTGTTTCCCTTCACTGTTGGTGACGGTGGATTGGGTGAACCCTACATCATCAGTTCGATGGCACACTTCAATACTGCTTTTCCCAGCGTTACCAACTTCTTGCCAGTGTTGGTATGGAACGGTTACAGCCAGGAGCACCATAGCATGGTTTCTCTGAAAACCAACGAACAGATGAAAGCATACTGGCAAGGTAACGGTTTTGCCGAAGTTGTATTAGTCGATGCCAAAGACTTTGACGACCAAAATCAAACAGGCGATTATGTTGATAGTACCGCCTTTTCATTTGAACAAAGATTAGCTTTTACCAAAGCCGTATTAACTGGTATAGATAAAGCTGCTAAATCTGCACTTGGTGGTAAACTTACCGTGTTTATTATTAAACAATTGAAAGGTGCAGGAGTTCACGCTAGAGGTGCAAAATCACACAATTTATATCCTAAAGATACTCTCGATGCTCCTCATATTATAAGTGCATTGCAAGGGCGTGCATTGTCAGCACAAGCTTGGCAATTAGTGCGAACAAATGCTGAACGCGCTGGTGGTGGACCCGCTGCGAAAACAGTTGTCACAGAATTTGAATTAGAATTGCCAGAATTAGGCGAATTGCCTTTAGAAGAATATGCTGTAGGTGGCGAATCAAAAATTTCCACAACATCAATGGGAAGATTAGTAGGAATAGTTGGACAGAAAGATAAAAATTTCCTCGTCACCAATGCTGATGGAAATGAAGCATCAGGAATTGCCAACATAAATCAAGCATTAAAGATTATCCACCCGACAAAAGATGATTTATACAACCAAGCACCAAACGGACAAGTTTATGAACCTTTAAGTGAAGATGCTTGTGCAGGTTTAGCAGTTGGTTTATCGTTGATGGGTGCGAGAACTTTGTGGTGTTCTTATGAATCTTTTGCCATCAACGGATTACCAATTTGGCAAACTGTAATCCAAGCAATGGCAGAATTGCGTCGTCCCACTCCCTCAACAACTACTTTATTTACTGCTGGTGCATTAGAGCAAGGACGCAACGGTTGGACTCACCAACGTCCAGAAATTGAAGCTTACTTTGCTTCAATGATGCGAAATGGTAATGTTTTCCCAGTTTTTCCACCTGATGCTAACAGTATTCAAGTTTGTTATGATTGGGCATTGAAAACAAAAAATAAGGGAATTGTAATTACTGCGAGTAAATCGCCATTACCAATTAGAACCACCTTTGAACAAACTCAAAAAGGGTTACGCGATGGTGCGGTGTTGTTGCATGAAGTTGAATCTAATCAAGGTGGAAGTAAGAAAATTGTCTTTGCTGTTATTGGTGATATGACCTTAATGCCGGTATTTGAAGCCGCAGCTTTCTTAGAAACTGAAGGTCTTGGTGTGAAGATAATTTCTGTTATTAACCCCCGTCGTTTATATCGTCCTGATGATACAGCTTGGGATACTTGTTCTGAAGCTGATGGTGGCTTTTTGAATGATGAACAATTTGCTGAATTGTTTGCAGGTGATGCGTTGATTGGTGTTACTGGTGGTGCTAGTGCGATGCTGGAACCAATTATGTTAAGAAGTACTTGTAAGCGCGATACTTTTGCATGGAAGCGTGGGGAAACTACTGCGAGCGCTGGTGAGTTGATGGCGTTTAATGGTTTGACAGCGCAAGCTTTAGCGAAGCGGGGAATTGAGTTAGTGCATTAAAGCTAGCTGAGTGTATAATACTAAGCCCCTACCTAGGTTTATCCTGGGTGAGGGCTTGCAATTATAGGGGTTTAAATAATGAGGGTAAAACCGTAATGATTAATCCACAAAACTTCCAATTACCAAAATTTTTTTGTCCACCTCAGTATGGCGATGTTATTGAGCATAATGGACGTTTGTACTTTATTGGTCAAAAAATTGGTAAAGGTTACTTTGGAAACGTGTATGAATGTGAGGATGAGTGGGGCAACGAACTTGTAGCTAAAGTACTTGAGCCTCAAAATAGAACATATGAACAGGTTCAGCAACAGTGGTTGCATGAGCTAGATAATTTAGTACATCTTCGCCATCCAAATATAACTTACGTTTATGATGCATTTGAATGGAAGCATACTTTTTACTTAATTATTGAACGGTGTTTTTGTTCTCTGAATGATGTCATAAAAATGCCAAATAATCAACGTGAGATTTTATTACCATACCTGGCACGAGATATATTACAAGCACTTGATTTTATTCATAACTATAGTGAAGGTTATGTTCACAAAGACATACATCCGGGAAATGTTTTTGTATCCTTGGTCAAGGATAAAATTATAGCAACTAAAGAACCTGTTATTCAATTTAAAATAGGAGACTTAGGAATTAGTAGATTAGCAAGTGATATCAACATCTTTAACACAATACTTGCTGAATGGATGCGACCCCCGGAATCTCTATCTATAAAATTTGGGGAAATTGGGCAACAGGTCGATATATACCATACAGGGTTGTTGCTATTAAGTTTACTTCTTGGCTACATTCCACAATTTACACGTCAAGAAGTATATGCAGGCGAGCCACGTAAAATAGCAGAGAGTCTTGCTTCACCATATAGTTCTGCAATAGCAAAGGCGCTGCGTAGGCATGTGGCGTACCGAACACAAACAGCACTTGATTTTTGGCGTGAAATTTCACAGGTAAGTAAATTACAGCAGTAATAAAAAATAGCTTAACCAAGTGCGATCACTCTCATCATCGCCCTAAATATTGCCACGCCCGCGAACTATAATGTATTTAATATTTTAGATAAAGATGGAACCATGAGTAAAGCTGAAGATATGGTTCGCTTAAACTTATATTTGTCACCTGAACTTAACGAGATATTAGAAGAACTAGCGAATAAGATTGGCGGAAGTAAAAGCGATGTTCTGCGTCAAGCTATAACTTTAATGCAAGTCATGGTGATAGCTAAAGAGCAAACTAATAAATTAGAGATTGCTGAAGCAGATGAGTTGATTGCAAATGAAATAATAATGCCTTCTGAAGCATCACCAAAAATACATCCTCTGGAAACATTGATAGAAAAATTTTGCACTTGGGAAGACAAACGCACTACAGAAAATATTATCAAAGATATATATGACAGCCGTAGTATTGCAAACTCCCAGTCACAAGAAGATGTAGTGCTTGAGCGAAAGCTGCGGGAACTCAAATCTAAACAGGAACTAAGAAAAGATTGGATTTTATTTATTTTAAGGGATGTAGTAATCTTTTCTGCCGCTTCCGTTTTTATTTTTGCTGTCGGTGGCTATTCTTTATTCACCCTGATTAAGAGGTAGTTTATCTGAAGTTGCCCTATTCGCTATTTTAGGCGATCGCTTTAATCACGTCAAAGCTGTGGATGGTGCCGAAACTATAAATGAGTTGCTTTATCAGGCACAATAAAAACAGTAGCAAAAAAAGAGCGTAGTTTACCGCCGCAGGCATCGCTATGAATCCACAACTCGCAGATAAAGTCACCACACTCAAAGAACAGGAATTTCTCTTACCTAGTTATTACACTTGGGAAGAATTTGAGAAAATAGAAGCTTTAATGACATCGCCTAGTTTAAGGATAACTTACCTGGATGGATATATACAGTTTATGACTCTCGGTGAAGAACATGAAATGCTGAAAACCATTATTGGTTTTTTGCTAGAACTCTATTTGTGTGAAATGGGTATAAATTTTATCCCTGTAGGTAGCGCTACTCGTCGTTCTCAAGAAAAAGGTGCTTCATTTGAACCTGATAAATCTTATTATTTAGGAGAAAAGAAAGAAAATCCCGATTTAGCAATTGAAATTAATATAACCAGTGGCAGCATAGATAAACTAGAAAAATACAAACGTTTTCAAATCACTGAAGTTTGGTTTTGGGAAAATAACCAGTTATCTTTATTTCGACTCCGTAATGATAATTATGAAGAGATTTCCCGTAGTGAATTGCTACCAGAATTAAATGTAAATTTATTCGCAACTTGTGTTTTAATGCCCTCAATACTTGAAGCAAGAACTGAGTTTATTAAAGGAATTCGCTAGTAGTAGTAACTCAGCTTCGTATCGGCTCAAACGAGTCAATTAAATATCTAACAGCGTAGATACCGCAAATACTTGTTACCACAGAGTAGTTGCTTCATAAGGCTGGCTACAATAGTAACGAGTGATTTTGGGGGACTTGTTGAGTACTGCGAAGCGGGATACTTAAATGCTTCTAGGCTGAGAAAATGGGCAAGAAAGTTACTTTATTCAGCTAAATTTAATACTTTTGTCTATTTTTGCTCAATATGCGCTCTTTTAAATCAGCTTTTAAAGATAGATGATATAACACCAGTTACGTATATTTTTTATCATTCTTTCTGCTGGCTTTAGACTTTATCTCTTTAAGCAGATAAGCAGTTTGTCCAGACAATCATATTTTATATTTCCTCTTATGACAAAATAAGTGTATCGCAATTTACGTGAAAGTAATCTTGAGTCGTAAAATTAATTTTCTTGAAAAAGCTTGACAAAATGCAAAATTAGCGGATTTTACAGAATTAGGATTGTTATATAATACTAAACAACTCTTTTCGCGAGGATGGGAAAGCTGTGCGAGATGATTTAGAGGGCTTGGAGATTAGTCAAAAACTCTTACAAAAATTAACCAATTTGCCTGTAAAAGACGAATTGAGAATAATTATTAATCCTTTGAAAAGATTAGGACAACAATTTTTAGAAAAAATTAAAGGTTCTGAGGGTGCTACCGTCGTTTTTATTGGATTTTCTCTGTTTGTATTCAGCTATCTTATATTGGATGTTATTCTTAAGCTATTTGCTACATGGATAACAATTCCCTCATGGATATTGTTAATAATATTGTGTGGTATAGGAGGTGGTGTAACCCAAACATTATTGTATTTTTGGTGGAAAAAAAGAATTAAAGTTCTTAGAAAAAACATTACACCATCTCTGGAAATACTCTTGAATGATGTTGATAGATATAATGCCGTTATTAAAGCAATAGATATCAACGACCAAATAGAAGAAGCTGGCAATCCTGGAGTAACTTTAAAGGAAAGACAGAAAGTAATTGAAGCACTTAAACTCACAAGAGACGATTTAATTCGCGCTTTGAAGACAGAAAGAATTTTGAGAGAAAATAAGAGCTTTATTATCAAGAATACAGATTTATTTGCGAATAATTTACCAACTTTATCAGCAATGCAAGTTACTGAACAGGCAACTGAACATGGAAGGTTACTAAATGAAGCATTACAGATTGCTTTAGACGTGCAACTGGAAATGAGAAGGTTGCAGGGTCAGGGGTGAAATTAATAGACTTGCCTTGATAATAGACATTTTCCCCATATGAATTCGCTGCAAACCGCCCTGTTCTACTCGCCCACTCGGACACTCCCCCACTCTCCCCACCTCTTTACCATGACGCCTTAGCCGCGCACAGTCTAATATAAAGAAGTGTTAAATTAAAGCGATCGCCCTTCGGTATGGACTGGAAAGAAATTCAAGGCAACTGGGTGTTAGTTCCCCGAAATCCCATCGGTATCATCCATTTCCTGGGTGGTGCATTCGTCGCCACAGCACCCCACCTCACCTACCGTTGGTTACTAGAACAACTGGCGGAAAAAGGCTTTGTTGTAATTGCTACGCCATTTGTCAACACACTGGATCATGTAGCGATCGCTAAATCTGTACTGCTGAACTTTGATCGCGTTCTCGAACGTTTACACGACTCTGACGCATTACGCAAGCGCTACCTCCCGATCTACGGATTGGGACATAGCATGGGTTGCAAACTCCACTTACTCATCGGTAGTCTCTTAAGCGTTGAACGCGCAGGCAATATCCTCATATCCTTCAACAACTACGCCGCACGGGATGCTATCCCCTTGGTGGAACAGTTCAACAATACTTTTGCGATCGAGTTTACTCCCTCACCGTTGGAAACCAACAAGCTTGTGCAAGAGCGCTATAACGTCCGCCGCAATTTATTAATAAAATTTAGCAATGACACTCTCGACCAATCAGCAGCTTTAAGCGAAATATTACAACAACGCTTTCCGGAGATGGTGACGGCACAAACGCTGCCTGGAAGTCATGTCACACCCTTAGGTCAAGATGTTAAATGGCAGCCTGGAGCATCCTTCACCCCCATTGATGCCTTGGGACAGTGGTTTAAGCAAGAAGTATACCGCGACTTGAACCTGCTAAAACGTGCCATGCTCTTGTGGCTGAATCCCCTTTCATCGCCATAATATTTTATCAATAGAAAGAAAAAGGTGATGAGGTTGAGGCTTTCATTGCCAATGAGTTAGTAGTAACGCTCTCTCGCGTTACTACTAACTCATTAGACCGTACCATATTTTATTTTTACAAAAATTATTATCTACTGTTACCCGCTGTTTCCCATGTTTCAAATCCTAGTAATTGATGATGACCGTACAGTACAGATCCTGCTGAAAAGGATGTTGGAAAAACAGGGTTATGAGGTAGTCGCCGCCAGCAACGGCGAGGAAGGGATTGCAAAAGCACTTGCTTGCCAGCCAGCACTAATTATTTGTGATTGGATTATGCCGGGGTTGAATGGGCTAGAAGTCTGCCATTACATCAAGACAGATCCCAAATTATCAACAACGTTCTTTATTTTATTAACATCATTAGATTCGGTAGCCGATCGCGTCAAGGGGCTAGATGCTGGTGCTGATGATTTTATTTCCAAACCCATCGAGCAGAATGAATTGCAAGCGCGGGTAAGAGCAGGATTGCGCCTGCATCAGTTGAGTCGGGATTTGCAAACCCAAAAGCAGCTTTTAGAAACAGAAATGGCAGAAGCTGCGGAATATGTGCGTTCCCTTCTGCCTCTGCCGATGTCAGAACCCCTGACGATCAATTTTAGCTTTATCCCCTCGCGGCAACTTGGCGGCGATTGTTTCGATTACTACTGGCTCGATCCCGATTATCTCGCAATTTACCTGATGGATACCGCTGGTCATGGACTCAAAGCTACTCTTCCCTCTATTTCCGTGCTGAATTTGCTTCGTTCCCGCGCCCTTAAAGGTCTCAATTACTATCAACCTAGTGAGGTACTCAGAGCGTTGAATGACACTTTCCAGATGAATTATCAAAATGACAAATACTTTACAATCTGGTATGGCGTTTATAACCGACTCAAGCGCCAGTTAATTTATGCTAGTGCCGGTCATCCTCCAGCAATATTACTATCCGGTAAATATCCCAGCGTTACCGAAGTCAAACGATTAAGAACCCCCGGAATGCCAGTTGGAATGTTTCCGGAAGCAAAATACGTTGATTGGTTTTGCAATATTGAAGAATCCAGCACCCTTTATGTTTTCAGTGACGGCGCTTATGAAATCACTAAATCAGATGGCACACTTTGGAATTTAGATGCTTTCATTCAGATGCTGACTCAGTTACAACATCCCGCTGGGCGCAAACTCGACCAAGTACTGAATTACCTAATCGATTTAAACTCCAAAGAGGCTTTTGATGATGATTTATCTATCCTCCAGATTAAGTTCGATTAATTAAATTCTGGAGAGTACAGTCTGATTAAATTCTTCTTGGCTGGGAAATATTTCAAATACCTTATCCATACCCGTCAGTTCAAATAATATCCTGACTTGCTCATTAATCGAGCAGAGAACCATTTTAATGTCTGCCGCTCGTAGGGCTTTGAAGGCTAACACCAGCGCACCTAGCCCAGAACTATCCATAAAAGTCACATTTTTGAAATCAACCAAGACAATTTTCGCGTCGCTTTCGACCATTTCCGTAATTTCTTGCCGAAACTCTTGGGATTCAGTGGCATCTAAAATTCCGCTGGGTTGAAAAACTTTGACTAAATGACTCATAATATTTCAGCAGTTGTGGGTATAAATGATACAGGTTCTGACTTTACTAGTATATAATAATCATAATTCATTTGAAGAAATGTTGCAAAATAAAAATAATTAATGATGAAGGAATAGTGAAGAATTGCAAATAATAAATCAATTAGGTAAGTCGGAACAAATAAACATAACTCGTTAGGTCTGGAAATAAGTAATAGGGAATAACCAGACTCCCAGAAGTTATATTTAATTACGTCTAATTAATTACAAATTATTAAATATTAAGTTATAAAAACTAACTATTAACTCATAAATACTACCTCCAAAGTATTAGATTCTCAATTGGATGTTATGGCAGGATTAAGAAAGTATTGTGAGAAAATTGCGTGTCACCACAAAAGCCCCACCTCCGGATTAAGTAATTTTCCGGCGCTAAGGTAGTAATTTACCCTGGGAACAGGAAAATTGTAATTACATTAGCGCCTTTATAGCGATCGCTAATAATTTGGTAGCTAATGGAAAACCCCATGTTAATACCTTTGCCAATCGCCTTGGTGGTAAAGAAGAAGTAAAATAATCGCTGTTTAACAGCTTCTGGTATTCCCAATCCATTATATGCAATGGAAATTGTTGCAGAAGTGTCCGGCAATACCTCAGTACAAATACAAAGCTCGGGATTGAGTGTCATAAGTTAGATGCACCAACGCTCTGGTAGCTCTTGAGGCAACATCTGCTACTTTTTTAGTATTCCCAATATTTTTGATTTCTTAACAGGCACTCGCGTGCCCTCACCTTCTCACACAAGACTCACTTTGGCTCGATAAAGCAGCTTGTCGCCTTGGCGGTAGCCAGGATAACGCACCTTGACTTTTTCACCTAGTTGTGCAGTGCCATCCATCAATTGATGCAGCTGGGGATCATAGGGTAGTTCTGCTCCCACGGGTGCGATCGCTTCCACTCCCCACTGCTGTAACAATCTTTCCAGAGGTTTTTGCACCAAGGGCAATATTTTTACGGCTGCTAGCTGCGGATTCTCCTGCGCTTTCTGCGCTGCTGTGGGAAATTGCAATAATAAAGACTCCAGCAGTTGCAAAGTTGTCTGCTGAAACTCTTGCAGCAATATTTCTCGCTGTTGTTCTAGTTGCAGTTGCGATCGCTGGTACTCAGTTTTTAAATCTGTTATTTGTTGTAACAATTCTTGGGTTGGTGCAGTTTCTTTTACCAACTCTACCTGAGAAAAAGTCGCGATCAATTCACCTAAGGAAATTTGTAGCACTTGCGACAGTTTAAGTAGTACATCTACTCGCATCTGCTGAACTTCTCCCCGCCGCAACCGCAGAATTTGACGCTCTGAGACACTAGCAGCGCGACTCAGAGCTTTAAAACTAGAAACACCCACTCGTTGTTGCATTAAGTTTTGCAACGAGTGGGTGAAATCTAACTCAAACGCCTCATTCATAAGAATTAAGGATTGATAAATGGCAATTGGTAATTGGTAATTAGTTAGTAGAAGTGCATAGCGCTTACTACTAACCTAGTCCCCATTACCTATCTTTATTCTTCCAGTAAACTTCTTAGCATCCAAGCGGTCTTTTCATGTACTTGCATCCGCTGAGTCAATAAATCGGCGGTGGGTTCGTCGCTCACTTCGTCCACCACGGGAAATATAGAGCGCGCGGTTCTCACTACGGCTTCTTGTCCTTCCACTAGCATTTGAATCATGTCCGTAGCTTTGGGAACTCCAGGAGTTTCGGAAATCGAACTTAGTTTGGCGTATTCGCTATAGGTTCCTGGTGCGGGATAACCAAGCGCTCTAATGCGTTCGGCAATTAAATCGACAGCTAGAGCTAACTCTGTATACTGTGTCTCAAACATCAGGTGTAAGGTTTGAAACATTGGTCCTGTGACATTCCAATGAAAGTTGTGAGTTTTCAGATACAGCGTATAAGTGTCAGCTAACAGGCGAGAAAGCCCCTCAGCAATTTTAGCCCTGCTGGTGTCGTCAATGCCGATATTCACGTTTTTGGCTGTTGCTTGAGTTTGCATAAAATTCTCCGTTTTATTTGTTGGTTGTTAGTAGGGGCGCTGTTTACCCCGCCCGTACAGGTTAGTTCAAAGGTATACTTTTGGGCACAAAAAAAGTTGACAAAATTTACGCCAAGTGCATCTTGAGAACGCTCTTGGGTGCTTTGCGGACTCTGGCTAAGATTGTTTCTTTGCCCAAACGCTGACAAGCTTCATAGCGATGGCAACCTGAAAAGCCGTAATACTGTCCATCTACTTCTAAGACATCTATCGGTTCTTGTTGCCCGATCACCCCAATCGATTCCATTAAGGCTTGCACTTTATTTGGATCGTTGGCACGGGGCAAAGGGCGTTTAATCTGATTTAATGGAAGTTCTTGTACCCTAACCATAAGGGGTTTCCCTAAGAGTGTTCTTTTTTGTGTTTCTACATAAATCATAATCGTTATGACTTCGGTTTGCAAGTTTTTTGGCAGCAAAATCGATAATGATATCATTGGGTAGCTCATGGGACAAAACCACTACGGAATAAAGCAAACTGATAATCCACCCGAAAGTCTGATTGGGGGGAGAATCAAGTTAGTTTCTCGGAAAATTTCGCTATGGCGTTTTTCTTACACAGTACTGACGACATTTTGCTTATTGGGGCTGACTGGCGCATCTGGTCCGGTGAGCAAAACTTTGGATGTAGAAGTGAGAATTGGGATTGTGCAGCGCTTTGGAGATAAACCTACAGAACAGCTGCAACTCGAACCGACAAAAGGCGATCGCTTAAAACTGAAATTTAAAGCAGACAAAAGAGAGCAAACCATAGTCACTGCTAACCCGGTAAAACTCGAAACAGTTATGCAAGCTTTACCTCAACCAGTAGTTGAGGAGCGGGTAGTTTTAGGCACTTACCGTACCTTTGAAACTGCGGAAGACAGTGCCATCAGCTGGCGTGCCAAGGGAATACAAGTGGAAATAGCTCAGCCAGACCGCTGGCAAGTCTGGGCAAAACGGAATGTTTACAGTACTCCGTTATTGCGGCGCTTGCTATTGCAAAGCGTGCAAAATTCAACAAAAATAACAACGGTATACATCGACACCCAAATCCTCAAACAGGTGCCGAGAGTAAGTTGGATAGTCAATGGCAACCGCTACAGCCCAAATAATTTGGAAATTAGCACTGGCAAAAACTTGATTCGGGTGAATCAAGGTAAAAAACCGGAGAATGCTCGTCTTTATCCTGGGCGGCTGGAGTTACAGTCAAATGCATACAACACCTATACTCTGGTTAACGAAGTGCCTCTGGAAACCTATTTGCGCGGAGTTGTGCCTTATGAAATTGGCACGACTGCGCCCGTAGCTGCCCTAGAAGCACAGGCGATTCTTGCCCGGACTTATGTCTTGAGGAATGTACGGAGATTTGAAGTAGATGGGTATCAATTATGTGCAGATACCCACTGCCAGGTTTACTACGGGCTGAATGATGTTTCTCCGAGCACAGATCGGGCGATCGCCGCCACACGGGGTATGGTACTAACTTATAAAAACCAGCTAGTGGATGCTTTATATTCTTCTACTACTGGGGGTGTGACTGCTTCCTTCAGCGATGTCTGGAATGGTGACGATCGCCCCTATCTGCGACCAGTGCTAGATGCTGCTGTTAATTTTTGGAGTTTATCTGGGGAGAGTTTAGCTTCGGAAGAAAACTTTCAACGGTTTATCAGTCTCAAACAAGGATTTAATGAAAGCGATGGTCAACTGTTCCGTTGGCGCAAAGAAAGCAGCCTAGACGATATTACCAAAGGCTTGCAGAAATTTCTGAAGGTGAAAAACAGTCCCTTTGCCAAGTTTAAAACTATTCAAGAGATGACCGTAGTACAGCGCAGCCAGAGCGGACGCATTCTCAAATTGAACGTCAAAACTGATATTGGCACTTTTAGTCTATATAAAGATGAGGTTCGCAGTGCCTTTATAGCACCCAGAAGTACGCTTTTTTATCTGCAACCCGTGAACAAAGGTGAAACAAATCTGTGGGGATATGCTTTTGTTGGCGGTGGGTTGGGACATGGAGTTGGTTTGAGTCAAACTGGCGCTCAAAATTTAGCTAAGCTGGGTTGGTCGAGTGCGAAAATTCTCCAGTTTTACTATCCCGACACTCAAATCCAAATTTTGAGCAACAAGATTAAGCCTTAGTAGGCTACCAGATTAGATTTGATAAGCTCGTAGTCAGCGCTGACTACACAAAAAAAGCAGACACAGTAGAGGAATAATTTTTCCTTTTCTTGTGCTGCTTCTTTTATTTTGCTGTCTCTACAACATCTGTGATTGCAGTCTTATTTATCCTTGAGGCGCCTAACTCTTAGTAGAGTTCTTCTTCTTTGTGGGTTTCGATTGTGCAATCTCCGGTTGGGTAAGCCACACAAGTCAGGATATATCCAGCTTCGATCTGATCATCATCTAAGAAAGACTGGTCAGACTGGTCTGGAGCAGAACCCGATGTCAGCTTACCTGCACAGGTAGAGCAAGCACCAGCGCGACAAGAATAAGGCAGGTCAAGACCGGCTTCTTCAGCAGCGTCTAGAATATACTCATCATCATTAACGTCGATGGTTTGGTTTAGACCTTCAGCTTCGCTGACCAGTGTCACTTTAAAAGTTGGCATTTTGTAATCCTCTCTTTTGCAAACGGATCGTATAAGTTATCCTAAAGCAAAGCCACGGCTTATCTTATAAAATTAGCCGTCTATTCAAATTTGCTTCAATTCTGATACTACGAGAAAAATTAACCGATGTAACTGGAATTTGACCACGATTAGTAATGAAACTTAGTTGGTTAATAACAATAAGTTTTACTTATAGATTAAATCTAATAGCAGGGATGCTATGAGAAAAGACTATAATCTTGAAAAAAGCGGAATTTATCAACAAATCAGCGTAGATTAAGCTCTCAGCTTGAAAAAGCGGGAAGCCTCTATCAAAAGGGGTTTACATTCCTTACCAAAGCGCTATACGCTCAAAGCAATTGGTCTTGCCCATATAAAAAACCGACAAACAGAACTGGTGAGGATAATGTATAATTCATCGGCTTTTTCAGAAAAAGCAAATGTGCGCGTGGGTTTGATTGGTACTGGGTATGTGGCAAAGCTAAGGGCTGAGGCATTGCTGCATGACGAGCGATCGCATCTAGCAGCCATTGTCGGTAACACACCAGAAAAAACAGCAGCCCTGGCGAAAGATTACCAAGCAGAGGCGATGAGTTCTTGGCAACAGCTAGTAGAACGAGAAGATGTGGATTTGGTGGTAATCTGCAATGTAAATCGAGATCATGGAGCGATCGCACGAAAAGCGCTCGTTGCTGGCAAACACGTCGTTGTAGAATATCCCCTTTCTTTAGACGTGGTAGAAGCAGAAGAACTCATCGCCTTAGCCAAAGCGCAAAATAAACTTCTGCATGTCGAACATATTGAACTTTTAGGCGGGTTGCATCTAGCCTTAAAGCAATACTTACCGCAACTTGGTGGTTTGTTTTATGTCCGCTACAGCACCATCAAGCCGGACAATCCAGCACCGCGCAAGTGGACTTTTAACCATGAACTTTTCGGCTTTCCTTTGATGGGTGCGCTTTCGCGCTTACATCGTCTCACCGATTTGTTTGGTAAAGTGACTACAGTTAACTGCCATCAGCGATATTGGTCTAAAGATGAGGAATTCTACCAAACCTGTTTTTGCATTACTCAACTGACCTTCACCAGTGGACTTTTAGCGCAAGCGGTGTATGGCAAAGGTGAAACCATTTGGCAAGCAGAACGCAAGTTTGAAGTTCATGGCGAAAACGGTGGGTTAATTTTTGAGGGTGATAAAGGAGTTTTAATAGAGAATGGGAAAACAACGCCAATAGAGGTTGGTACGAAGCGGGGTTTATTTGCCAAAGACACCAGCATGGTGTTAGATCATCTTTTTAATGGCACTCCAATGTATGTCACCCCAGAGGCAAGCTTGTATACTTTAAAGGTTGCTGATGCAGCAAGGCAAGCAGCTGAGACTGGTTTAACTATGTATATGGGTCGTGTAGATTAAGTAAATTAAATTTATATGAAAAGCGAAACAATCGTTCTTTTATCTCACAGAGAAATAGACAAAATGCGTCAGGCTGGACGTTTGGCAGCCGAACTTTTACACCATCTTGAACCAATGGTGAAGCCGGGAGTTAGCACTCTGCAACTGAACGATGAAGCGGAACGTTGGACGCAAGCGCATAACGCAAAAAGCGCACCTCTGGGCTACAGGGGTTTTCCCAAGTCAATTTGTACCAGTGTGAATGAGGTAGTCTGTCACGGCATACCTAACGCCAAGCAAATCCTCAAAGAAGGCGACATTATTAATATTGATGTCACACCATTGGTTGAAGGCTATCACGGCGATACATCCAAGACATTTTTCGTCGGTACGCCTTCCCCAAAAGCGAAAAAGCTGGTTGAGGTGACACAAGAGTGCCTCAGACTAGGTATTGCTGAGGTGAAGCCAGGGGCACGCATCGGTGATATTGGTGCGGCAATTCAAGAGTATGCTGAAGGAATCGGCTTTTCTGTGGTGCGAGATTTTGCGGGACACGGTGTTAGCAACGTTTTCCACACTGCGCCAGAGATTCTTCATTATGGCACGCGGGGCAAGGGAAAACGTCTCAGAGCCGGCATGGTTTTTACGATTGAGCCGATGATAAACGAAGGCACTTGGGAAGTCGAGGTTCTCAGCGATAAATGGACTGCTGTCACACGCGATCGCAAACTTTCCGCTCAATTTGAGCATACCCTAGCTGTGACTGAAGACGGCGTAGAAATCCTCACCTTACGCGAAGGCGAAACGTATTTTTCTTAACCGTAGTGAGGACTTCAGTCCTCTTCCGGAACAAGGACTAAAGTCCTTACTACAAAAAACTCTCAATCGCATCACAAGCAGTTTTAACTCCATCTTCTGTTTGGAGAATCTGCTTGATTTCTAAAGCTTTAGTTTTGTATTCAGGATTGCTTAATAATATTTGCAATTCCTTGACTACACGATTTAGTTTATACTGCTTTCTAGAAATCGTCCTACCGACACCTAGCCGGACAATTCTCGCGGCATTGTCTGGTTGGTCGTGGCTATAAGGCACTACCAGCATCGGTACACCAGCACGTAACGCTTGCGCTGTAGTTCCCACACCACCTTGATGGACAACCGCAGCCGCACCCGGAAATATTTTTGAATAAGGTGCATATTTAACGGCTATCATTTCATCTGGAAGATTCGACAATTGTTGATCACCAATGAGAAATACTGCACGACAACTTAGTTGCTTTGCTACCTCTACGCTTTGAGTATAAAAATCGCCAGCGGTTTTCACTGCTGCTGAACCAAGGGTAAAAACTACAGGTGGTTCCCCAACTTCTAGGAATTCTTTTAACTCTGAAGGTAGACTATCATTGGGTGAAAGGCGATCGTAAAATGTAAAACCAGTAATTTGTGTTTGCGGCGCCCAGTCTGGTTGAGGTGCGCCGAGAACTTTGGAAAATAAAGCTAGAACTAAATCGGGTGAGTATTTGCTTTCAAATAGAGGATAAGGCTGATACGAAAGTCCTAATTCTTTTCTTAGTTGGTGAATTGGTTCAACCCAAGAACGGCTGATAAATTTAGCGAATTTCTTAAATAATTTTACTACCCCAGGTCCCAAGAAGCGAAACTGAGCCAAGTAAGGAGCATTTGCTAAAACAGGCGGATCGTAGATCGAGAAGAATGAAGCTGGTTGCAGTGCAAAGAAAATCCAAGGAATACCTGTTTTTTCGGCAACTAGGGAAGCTGGAAAGACTGTTTCACCAGCAATCAGTAAATCAGAACCTGCAACCGCCTTCATCAAATCTTCATAGGTTTCTCGCAATGCAGGAATGAGAAGTTGGCGAAATATAACTTTTGGACCCTTGACAGGATGCATCATCTGTTCCATCAGTTTTGGATCATCCAACACATTAGGACGAAGCGGATAAAAGGTAATTCCAGCTTGTTGAATTATCTGTCTACACGGCTCTAGACTAGCGAACCTTACCTCATGTCCTCGCGCCTGAAGTTCTAACGCTAAAGCCATTGCTGGGTGTACATCACCTAAAGAGCCAATTGTAGCGATCGCAATTTTTTTGAAACTCATCTTCTATCCGCTCTAAAAGTAGTTAGTGGCTAGTAGCTGATGGAAAAAAGGCGTTGCTTAATTAGAGTATGAATTTACTTTTTTCGATATAACTAAGCAACGATTCTTTGCGTCTTTGCGCGGCAGTCGCTACAACGGGGGGAACCCCCGCAACGCGCTGCCTTGCCTTTGCGTGAGGCTAATTCATACTTTCAATCAGCAACACCAAAAAAACAATTAGCAATTAGCCATTAGCCATTAGCAATTAGCAACTATCTTCCCAATTTATTAGGAATCCCTTCACAACCACCGGGAATTGTACCTCTGGTTTTTTCGCCACCCCAAGCGCAACAGTAGTAACGAGCAGAATCAGACATCCGCTGGACATCGGTAAAATCCGCGTTTTCTACCACAGCGCCGGTGTGTTCGCCAGTTCCGTAGTTTGGCGCTTGGCTGCGACTGCGAGGAGATGCGGTTTCTGCTGAACCATAAAATAGGCGCGTGCTGTTCAGGTCAGCTGCATTGAGATTGGTATTATATAAAATGGTGCGGCTCATGTTGGTTTTTACTAAGTCACAGTCGCTGAGATTAGCGCGGACAAGATTAGCTTCGCTCAAGTCAGTCCATCGCAAATCGGTACCAGAAAGGTCGGCGCCTGCAAGCATCACGCCTAAATCGATGACACGCAAACCAGCAAGACGGTCTTCAGCGTAACCACCGCTACCGTCAAGAATCGCTCGACCAAGGTGGCGATCGCGTTTTAGGGGTGTGAGCAATTTCGACCGCGAGAGAAAGCGGAGAATTTTCGCTTTGCCACTGCCATCTACACTACTAAATATTGCCGCAGTTCGTCCTTCGGCGATCGCTCTTTCTTGGGGCCAATCTTCTAATAATCCTTGTTCATCTAATACTAAGTCGGAGATGCCTTGGAAATATGAATCAATCGTCTGCTGCTGGGTGATGATATTTTGCTGAACTGTTAGCAGGTTTTGCTGAATTGTCAAGTCTTTGGAAATGACGTACTGTCGCCAAGCAACGTAAACGGCGATGATGGCGATGAGAATTTGCCCCAAAGCACCAAACCATTCCGCCAGTGTCCCAGAAGCGTCCCAGTTAATTTTGCGTCCCCAAGCCAGCAGACGCGAACCGATACCCCCAAACTTGATTAAGCCAACGATGGCTGTTATTACTCCCAAAAAGGCAATAAACAGCGTTCGTTCTTGAAATGAAAACCACTCGTCTACGACAACTTGTAACCACGGTATCAGTATCACCAGAGATAACACTAAAGTTACTAGTGTGCCGCAGATGCCAATTATCCAGTTATTTATGGCAATTCCAATGAAGGTGATGGCGATCGCCACTAAAATAATCAGCAATGCGCGTGGCTTAACTGGCACAGCTTTATTAGTGCCTGGTTGAAAAATAGAACGCGCTTGTTTGAGGGCAGTTACATTTTGCTGAGATTGCAAAGAAGCACCTAGTTCTAAGGCTTGTTGAGTCGCAAGCTTTTCTGAGGTAAGGCAATTCTCACTTGCACCACCGTCAAAGTCATCTGGTTGCAAGTCGTTTTCCAAGACAGGATCTGGGGTTGGTAGATGGGATGAGTTGGAGTTGGATTCAATCGTCATGTTTTCTATTTTGCCCCAGCACACTTGAGTTCTACAGCTGTTTTATCGTAGCCGCGATTGGGTAGGGCTAGGCAAGATGGGTAATCCACAATCAGGTGCTATCTTTATTTTGTCGAAATGCGTAAGTTTTATAATTGTGTCTTTGCCACCACAAAACTTAATTGTATTAATTTTTGCTTGTTGAAAAAATAACAGTATTACCTGGTATTCTGGAAAAAGATGATGAATTCTTAACATAAGATGGTGAGTTCTGTAGGTAAAGCATGGTCGTTTGGCGCTACGTTGGGGCAACTGGCTTAATAGCTTTATTGATTGTCGGCTGTAGTGATGGGACAAACTCAGCTGGAGAAATGAGCAAGCAAGTAGTACAAAAAACCAATGTATCCCAGCTTTTGGCAGAAGCTTATGAGACACAAAAGGTAGAAGATTACTTTCAGCAAGGAAATAATTTTTTAGAATCACAACGTTACCTCGATGCTGTAGCAGCATACGACAAAGCGCTCAAAATCAAACCTGATAAGTATGAAGCTTTGATTAATCAAGGCAATGCCTTAACAGCACTGCAACGCTATGAAGATGCTATAGCAGCATACGACAAAGCGATCGCTATCAAACCTGACTTGCATGAAGCTTGGTATGATCGAGGCAATGCCTTAACAGCACTGCATCTTTACCCCGATGCTGTAGCATCATATGATAAAGCGATCAAAATCAAACCAAACAAGTATGAAGCTTGGATTAATCAAGGAATTGCCCTGACCAAGTTGGGACGTTACCGCGATGCTATAGCAGCATACGACAAAGCGATCAAAATCCAACCAAACAAGTATGAAGCATATTACAACAAAGCTTGCTCTTATGCGTTACAAAACAATATTGAATTAACAATAAAGAACCTGGAAAAGGCAATCAAGCTTATTCCTGGTAGATATCAGCAATTAGCAAAAACTGCTCCAGATTTTGATAAGGTGCGAGGCGACAAGCAATTTCAAGAATTGCTACAATAATCTGTTTTCCTCAGCAAAAAAGTCACAATTGTTACCTAATAAAGTTGATTACAAAAATAAGTCGAAATATTTCTCAACTTCCACATATCAATTTCTAACTAAAGAAGTATATTAGTCCCCAATATATGTCGAGTATAGTTGAGTAAATAATATTATTAATTATGTGATATGTATACTCAAGCAAAACTTTTACATTTAACGGTAGATGAATATCTGCAACTCGAACTAGAAAGCGTAGTTCACCATGAATATATTGCCGGGCAAGTTTATCCAACCGTAGCAGGCAGTCAAAATAGTAAAATAATTAGTGGAAATATATTAACCCGATTGCGTACACATTTACTGGGTACAAGCTGCCGAGTCTTTTCATCAGATATGAAAGTGAAAATCGAAGCACTTGACGTATTTTACCACCCAGCTATATTTGTTACCTGCGACCCGGGAGACAGAGAAAAACTTTTTAAAACTTATCCTAGTCTGATAGTGGAAGTTATTTCACCGGAAACAGAACGCATACACCGCAACGAAAAGCTGATGAATTATCAGCAAATAGAAAGCTTACAAGAGTATGTATTAGTTTATCAATCAGAACCAAAAGTTGATAGTTACCGCAAATATAATCACAAGACTTGGTTTGTGGAACAGTTTATTAGAACAGATGTAATGAAATTGTCATCAGTAGGTTTGGAGATGGCGATCGCAGAAATTTATGAAGATGTAGAATTTTAATATTGATTGCTGTAAATATGAAAAAACTGTTAATTACTGGTGTTAGCGGCTTTTTAGGATGGAATATTTGCCAGTTAGCACGAGAATGGGAAGTTTATGGAACGTATTTATCTCATTCTCTCAACATTCCCGGTATAAACACGCTAAAAGTTAACTTAACAAAATTTAGAGAAATTAAACAAATATTTAATGAAATTCAGCCAGCAGCAGTAATTCATACAGCTGCACAATCTCAGCCAAACTTTTGTCAAACTCACCCGGAAGAATCACACGCAATCAATGTAGAAGCATCGAGTAATATAGCTGGACTTTGTGCAGATTATAATATCAAGTGCGCTTTTACATCAACCGATTTAGTTTTTGATGGTTTGAATGCACCTTACAGTGAAACAGACGCAGTATGTCCGGTGAATCTTTACGGTGAGCAAAAAGTGATGGCAGAAGCTGCTATGCTTTATAGATATCCGATGACAGCAGTATGTAGAATGCCCTTAATGTTTGGGATGGCAACACCTACAGCTACAAGCTTTATGCAGCCATTTATGCAAACTTTGAAAGAGGGAAAAGAACTAAAGTTATTTCTAGATGAATTTCGCACCCCAGTAAGTGGAAAAACTGCCGCAAAAGGACTTTTATTAGCATTGGAAAAAGTCAACGGTGTAATTCACTTAGGTGGTAAAGAGCGGATTTCGCGTTTCGATTTTGGTAAGTTATTAGTAGAAGTATTTCAACTGCCTTCTACAAACTTGAAAGCTTGCCGACAAGAAGATGTGAAAATGGCAGCACCAAGACCTAGTGATGTTTCTTTGGATAGTTCTCAAGCTTTTACTTTGGGGTATGAACCTTTGTCAGTGAAGGAAGAATTAGAGACTTTAATTAACGGATAATAAGCTCACACAGAGACGCAGAGACGCAAAGAAAGATTTACTTAGCGACTTTGCGGCTTTGCGTGAGATTTTTATGAATAAGCTTCCATTGGCAGACAAGAGCAAACAAAATTCCTGTCACCATAGGCATTATCAATTCTACCTACAGATACCCAGAATTTATATTCGCGAGTCCAAGGTGCTGGATATGCAGCTTGTTCACGAGAATAAGGGTGATTCCATTGGTCGGTGATGAGACTTTCAGCAGTGTGAGGTGCATTCTTCAAGACGTTATCTTGAGTATCCACTTTACCTGATTCGATTTCGGCGATTTCTTTACGAATCGCAATCATCGCATCACAGAAACGATCTAACTCTTGTTTAGATTCGCTTTCGGTGGGTTCTACCATGATTGTACCAGCTACGGGCCAAGAAACGGTTGGTGCATGAAAACCGTAATCCATCAAACGCTTGGCAATATCATCGATGTCGATATTGGCGGATTTTTTGAGCGATCGCAAGTCTAAAATGCACTCATGAGCAACTAAAGCATTTTTCCCTTTATATAAAACAGGATAATATTGTTCAAGTTTCTTCGCGATGTAATTCGCATTCAAAATCGCCACCTTCGTTGCATCCGTCAAACCATCTGCACCCATCATGGCAATGTACATCCAAGAAATCACCAAGATGCTAGCGCTACCCCAAGGTGCAGCTGCGATAGCGAAGCGCTGCTGCGAAGCGCAGATCGCACCAATCGATTTTGGATTATCTTCGTGCATTTCCACTATTACGTGTCCGGGTAAAAAAGGTACCAAATGAGAAGCAACCCCAATTGGTCCCATACCCGGACCACCACCACCGTGAGGAATGCAGAAGGTTTTGTGCAAGTTCAAGTGACAAACATCTGCACCAAAATCTCCCGGACGACAAAGACCAACTTGGGCATTCATATTAGCCCCATCCATGTAAACTTGTCCACCGTGAGAGTGAACAACAGCGCAGATTTCTTGAATTTGCTCCTCGAAAACGCCATGAGTTGAGGGATATGTCACCATTAAAGCAGCAAGTTCGTTGCTATGCTTTTCGGCTTTTGCTTTCAAGTCGTTTAAATCAACATTACCTTCCGAGTCACAAGCAACTGGTACTACTTTCATCCCACACATCACCGCACTTGCGGGATTTGTTCCGTGTGCAGATGTGGGAATTAAACAGACATTGCGGTGTTGTTCTTTGCGACTTTCGTGATATTCACGAATTACCAAAAGTCCGGTGTATTCACCTTGAGAACCGGCATTTGGTTGGAGAGAGATTCCCGCAAAACCGGTGATTTCTGCCAACCATTCTTCAAGTTGATCAAAGAGAATTTGATAACCTTGGGTTTGCGATCGCGGGGCAAATGGATGAATATTCCCGAATTCCGCCCAAGTTACAGGTATCATTTCCGATGTTGCATTCAGCTTCATCGTACATGACCCCAAGGGAATCATCGATGTAGTTAGAGACAAATCTTTACTTTCTAACTTGTGCAGATAGCGCAACAACTCTGTTTCTGAATGATAGGAGTTGAAGACGGGGTGAGTGAGATAGCTGGTTTTGCGCTTTAGGAAGAGAGGGGGAGAGGGGGGAAGGGGGGATGGTAATTTATCACCTTGGGCAAAAATCTCTAAGAGGTCTTCTAAATCTTGTAGTGTCGTTGTTTCACCTAAAGAGATGCCAACCGCAGTTTCATCATAAATCCGCAAGTTGATTTTTTGCGCTTCGCAAGAAGAGAGAATTGCTTCTTTACTGCGTGTCCCCAATTCGACTTTGAGAGTATCAAAGAAGTTTTCGCTGATGATGCTGTAACCGAGACGTTTTAGTCCTTCAGCTAACATCGCTGTCTTGCTGTGAATATTCTCGGCGATCGCTTTCAATCCAGCAGAACCATGATACACTGCGTACATACTCGCCATCACCGCCAGCAGTACTTGTGCTGTACAAATATTGCTAGTTGCTTTATCGCGCCGAATGTGCTGTTCGCGGGTTTGTAAAGCCAGACGCAATGCCGCTTTACCTTGAGAATCTTTTGATACACCGACAATCCGCCCTGGAACTTGCCGCTTATACTCTTCTTTGGTGGCGAAGTACGCCGCATGAGGTCCCCCAAACCCCAAGGGAATACCAAAGCGCTGCGTGCTTCCTACGGCGATATCAGCGCCAAATTCGCCAGGGGGTGTTAACAAAGTTAAGCTTAATGGATCTGCTGCTACCGTTACCAATGCACCCTCAGCATGGGCTTTTTCTATAAAAGCGCGGTAGTCGTAAATCGTGCCATCAGTGGCAGGATATTGGAGAATTGCCCCAAATATCGGTTCTGCAAAATCAAAGGTTTGATGATCGCCAACTACGATCTTAATTCCTAAAGGTTTCGCTCGTGTCTGCAACACGTCGATAGTTTGCGGATGACAGTCTTGAGATACAAAGTAGGTATTTGCTTTATTTTTGCAAACACCATAACTCATACTCATTGCTTCTGCTGCTGCGGTTGCTTCATCCAGCAAGGAAGCGTTAGCAATTTCCAAACCTGTCAAATCGATAATCATGGTTTGGAAGTTCAACAGTGCTTCGAGTCGTCCTTGGGCAATTTCTGGCTGATAGGGAGTGTAAGCGGTATACCAACCGGGGTTTTCTAGAATATTGCGCTGTATTACAGGCGGGGTGATACAGTCGTAATATCCCATGCCAATGAATGAGCGGTAAACTTCATTCTTGACAGCGATTTCTTTTAACTTTGCCAGTGCTGCATACTCACTTAATGCTTCTGGCAGTTGTAAAGATTGTTTCAGCCGAATTGCTTGGGGTACTGTTTTGTCGATGAGTGCATCGAGATTGGAAATCCCCAATAATTCAAGCATTTCTTGAACGTCATCAAAGTTGGGTCCAATGTGACGTTCCCTAAAATTACTTGACTTTTGACTCGTTTGACCCAGTACCTGCTCATGGCTTGACTGAGGACGAGAAGCATAAATTACCACAAAGTGTTCTCCAGACGCGACTATTTCATATTTTGCAACAACTATATTTATCGCGTCCGCATTTGCTTACGAGTTTATCTAAATTTCATGATTTATGTCCGGATGGGGAGA
>CAXTNZ010000069.1:0-26855 GCA_964245695.1 uncultured bacterium
TATTTTTTGCACAGCTACTACAAACGCGATCGCTCTTCTTTAGTCTAAAGTCCAGATATTTTTCACAATAAAAAAGAGGCAGAGCCTCTAAAAATGCATTCCCGCGCAGAGCACGGGAACGAGAAAAAACTAGTTAGAGTGAGTGTTGGTTAACAGCTACAATCTGACTGCTTCGGGTTTGACTAGTTGCCTCTGGTTGCGGAGAACGGTTCCACAAAATTGAGACAGCAATACCTGCTATAAATAAGGCAATTCCTGTAATAATTGCGCTACTAATTAGCAGAGGGTTTTGGGTTTGTGAGGAAGTCTGTGCGGGTTTTGGTGTGGTGTTTTCTTTGTTTGGGTTCAATAATTAATACATCGGCAGTTGTCGCTGATGCTGTTGGTGGCTGATTTTCCGGATGGGAAAATTCGTAAAGCGCTCTGGATAGTGCAGTTAAGCCGGCAGGATGGGTAAAGTAGGTGAGGTGATCGCAGGCGGCGTCGGGTGGTAAAATTCTCGGTTGAGGCGATCGCTTAGAATTAACACTCTTGATCGAAGTCAAAGTCACCGCTATATCATTCGGCTGACTAAAGAACGCCATATCTACAACTTTATTTACAGATGGATCAAACATCCTATCCATCAGTTGTTTGAGTGGATTGATTTGCTTGTCTGCTTGAAGTGTTGCATTGGCAGCAGCCATCACCGACCTGTCACCAGCAATAATTGTATAAGCAACACCAGGATCGGGATTTTCGGCAAGTTCTTTCAAAATAGGTGAGTTTGGCTGCATTTGCTCCAGAGATTTATCATTATTTTCCAGAACTTTCAGTAAATCTGCTACTATTTTCGTGGGCCAAACTATTGCCGAAAGTTGATTCAACCCGATACCAAGAGCGGTAAAAACCCAATCCTGTATAGAGGGCCAAGGTGAACCGGCATTTGGTGTGCCTAACATAACTAAGTGTTGCACAACTTGATTGCCGCCTAGTCTCTCGATAAACCAGCGAGAAACCAAACCACCCATTGAGTGAGCCACAATATGCAATTGTTTACCGTGGTTTGCTCCCAAGCCAATTTCTTGCAATTTTTCTTTTAAAGACCTGGCATTTTCTTCAATTGTAGTTTGGATATTTTCATAGTCAAAAGCCAAAACTACGTCATAACGCTCTTTAATTGAAAGCTCTTTTTTATCGACTTCCACAAAAGCATTATTTACACTGGGAAGTATACTTGCAGTGTCCCCAACAATTCCATGAATGTAGAGGATAATTTTTTCAGCTTGCGCTACTTGCGCTTTAATTATCTCCTTATCTTTTTCGTAGGTTACTTTGTCTTTTTCGCAAACTTTAACTACGTTGGCTATAGCTAAAATTGGATATTCAAATGGACTTCCTATTTTTTGGCTAACTATTTTTTCAAAGAAAATCCGAACTGAACCCTGTATGCTGCGACTACTGACTGTTGGTTTTGGCAACCTTTCTAAAGTAATTTCCGTTTTGCCATTTGAGAATTGCGAAACTCTTCCTAATGGTAAGAAAAACTTTCCATCATAAGCAAATGGTAAAAGGTGTTCATTCTCTGCTAATTGAGTATCAACTAGCAATTTTAAGGGTTCTGCTGCTGTGACAACGGTGTGATCTTCTACGTCGCTTAACTCCAAAGCACTCAAGCCGGGATCGCTACCTCGGCTAGTAGTAAATTGAAAGGATTCAGTAATACGAGGTTGTTGCCGCAAAATTGCAGGTAAAATCAAATTGCCTAAATCTCTGCTTGCTTGCGGTACAGTGGTGAGATTAACTTTTGCTTGCAAACTCGGATGTGGTTGTACCTCAACTACACCATTTTGTAATGCAGTGCTGCTATCAGATTGAATTGCGATCGCTTCTTGCGGACAGACTATGGTAATCGAAACTTCCTTAGTCATCCAATTATCATAGCTGCCTTCGGCTCTGACAGCTTCACGACTGTTTACTCCTGCCATTAAACGGTCAAGGGTACCACCTCCTCCAAGTGAACGAGTTGCTGAAGGTGGCTTTAATCCATCTTGTTGTAGCAAACTCGCATCAAATTCGCTTGTGCTGACTATCAGCTTGAATATATCTTTGTACTCAGTAATTCCCAATGCTAAATATTCATCTTTGATGAGCAATTCGAGGTTGCAACTTTCGAGAGTGTTGCTATTTTCTGAGCCTTTTGGTGCAAGTTTGAAGCTGCTTGCTTGATATTCGTCTAACAAGTTGCTAGATATAGAGTAACTTTCTGCGAGGTCTAATACATTGCAATAAAGTGGTTTCTTGCTATTATTAGTGAGTTTGATTTGGATAGTTGGCTTTACCCATTCATCGTTTTCATAGGTATACTCCAGCCGCATTTCTGATGCTATTTTGTTATCACCACTAAGCGAAGTTTCTTGTCGTCCGGAAAGGACGCTGATTTCCATCGTCACATCATCGGTTTTAACGCTACTAGTTGCAGGGGTGGAAAGTTCGAGAATGTTTGTCCACCGGGCAATATGTTCTAAACGAGCAACTACTTCACGAGCATTTTCCGAGGTATAACCGGCTTGGGTCGAGTTTTCGGGAATCGGAGCAATTAGCGGACGTTGATCGGAAGGCTGTGTAATCCAATACTGACTTCCACGAATTAGTAAATCGTAATCTGCCTCTTTTGGGTCTTCTACTAAACTGACGTATAAGGAAGGTTTGGAATTGGGTGCAGATGTTTGTAGTGCTTGTTTTACGAGTTCTAAACCTGCTTTTTCGCTGTCTTCGCTTCTGATGTAAATGAACAGAGGCGGCAATGGTATGTTAGTAACGATCGCCCAATAAGTTTCAGTTGGAGATAAGCTTACGCTACCACTGAGAATTTTGACTTTACTCTTTTGTGGTAGTACTTGCATAACTTGCGCTTCCCCTAAAGCCTGGTCCAGTTGAGTTAATTGCTCAGGAGTACTTGCAGCGGGAAATATTGCTAATAATGTTTCTCCATCCTTAGACGGTTTCGGGATACCAGAAATAGCACCTGCGTCAATTACCCAGCTATTATCGTTCTGGCTGCGGGTCAAGGTAAAGTAGTTGGGACGCTCTTTGATCGCACCACCTAAAAACGGTTTATCTAAATCTTTTGGATTTGTGGCTTCGATTTGCGGCGACTGTTCCTTCACTTTACCACTTACCAACGCATTGAGATTTCTCGCTAAATCTCGATAGGTAATGCTACTATTAGTGCGCTGGAGAGTTTGCAATAAAAAGTAAGAAAAAGCTCCTCTGGGTTGACCGTCTTCTCCTTTGTATTCTTTTGCTAACTCATAATCACGACAAGCGGAAAACATGACGTGCTTGCCTTTTGGCAATAGTACACCAGTTCTTTTCTGTTCTAAGGTGCGCGAAGAATTCAACAATTCATTTAATGCTGTTGTATCTTCGGCAAAAATAAAGCTGCTTAATGGACGTTCTCGTGAGTCTACCGGAGAACGACGTACTGTAATTTCTGGTGATAAATCTCTGGTTCCCGAACCGGAGTGACAGCAGTCGAGAATGATGACAACGTGAGGGTTGTTCTCTGCAACTTTCGAGATTAGATAGGCTATTTCTTTATCTGCTAAGTCTCGACTATTTTGTGTACGGCTATCGTAGCAAACTAAACTTTCATCTAAATGGTCTGCCTCTAAGTGCCAAAATTCCTCTGGTGCTTTCTCTTGAGCGCCATGACCTGCATAATAAAACAAGACTACATCTTCACTGTCTGCGTTGCAAAGATGCTGCTGAAAGCCATTAATAACTGCTTGACGAGTAGCTTGCTGATTCGTAAGTATCCACGATTGATTAGTCGGTTCGACTAGTTTCCATTTACCATCTTGAGTAACGCGATCGCGCAGATAAGCTTCTACGGCTTTAATGTCGTTAACGCAGCCTTTTAATGAAGGAATTTGCTGAGTAGATGTGGGATCGTAATCGTCAATACCAACCAAAAGTGCGTAGATGCTATTAGCCATATTTACCCTACCTCTTGAGGCTTTTTCTACTTTTGTAATAGGAAATTAGTAATTAACTTATGCAGTACTTTCTTTGTGCTCCTGTAAGCATCTAGCACTTACCAACTGTGTTCTCAGTAAAATTACAGTTTAGCTTTATTCGTATTTGGTATATAATTAGCTAAGAAAATATTTTCTCTGTATTCTAAGGAAAGTAATATTTATATCACTAAACAACCTTAGTTCTTAAACGGCAATACGCTTGGTGTTAGGTTGTTGGATAATTAAGAAAAATTTACACTTTGCTAAAATCTGGCTTGTTGCAACTTTGCCGCCGATGAAAAGAATCCGTCGAAAAAAAGCCCCACCACCTCTGATAATGAACCGAGATGGAGGCTTCAACGTTGTGCGTAAAGGTGTCCCTAAGTTTCATTGGGGCGATTTATACCATTTGCTGCTCACTATTTCCTGGCTTAAGTTCTTTGCGCTGGTTAGTTTAGGGTATCTGGTTACTAACACGCTGTTCGCCTTGGCATACCTAGCGGGAGGAGATGCTATTGAGAACGCGCGACACGGTAACTTTCTCGATGCCTTTTTTTTCAGCGTCCAGACTATGGCAACTATCGGCTACGGGGCGATGTACCCCAAAACAGCTTACGCTAATACTTTAGTGGTGATTGAAGCGCTGTTGGGGCTTTTGGGAGTGGCTATGGCGACAGGTCTAATGTTTGCCCGGTTTTCTATTCCCAAGGCGCGAATGCTGTTTAGCCGTGTGGCGGTAATTGTTCCCTATAACGATGTACCGACTCTGATGTTTCGAGTAGCAAACGAGCGCAAAAACTTGGTTTTAGAAGCACAAATCAACATTACTTTGGTACGTAGCGAAATTACCAAAGAGGGGGAGGAGATGCGGCGATTTTATGATTTGCTACTGGTTCGCAGTCACTCACCGCTT
The DNA here is from genome assembly GCA_964245695.1 of uncultured bacterium. Classification (GTDB taxonomy): domain Bacteria; phylum Cyanobacteriota; class Cyanobacteriia; order Cyanobacteriales; family Nostocaceae; genus Hassallia. Next base: position 4,915 of record CAXTNZ010000069.1, read on the forward strand.
TTCGCCCTTAGCTGGACAGTGATGCACACAATAGACGAGAGTAGTCCTCTGTATGGGCTATCATCGCAGGACATGGTTGAGGATAACATGGAATTATTGGTAACGTTGACTGGGCTAGATGAAACCGTTTCCCAGATTATCCATGCGCGTTATTCGTATATCTCAGAGGAAATTCTCTGGAATATGCGCTTTGTGGATATTTTGTCAAAGACACAAGACGGTAGGCGCTGCATTGACTACTCGCGCTTTCATGATGTCATGCCCTTGGTAATGGTGGGCGATCGCTAATTTTCGTTGATTAGACTTGTGGCAACAATCTGAATCAGTAGATAATCTAATTTTCTTCTAGGATTTATTACAGCATTTTTCATGTATTTGAACCACAACCATGCGTAGGGGCATTCATCTTGCTGTGCCCCTACAATGTGGTCTATTTACAAAGGAAACTACTGTAAATTAAGCTATTGGGCTAGTACCGCTTCTCCAAAGGAGACGCTTCTCTTCTCCAAAGGAGACGCTGCGCGAACGAGACGCTCCGCGAACGCGAACGCGGAATTCACTCATTCGCTCATTCGCTCATTCAAAAAGCTTGAAAGACAAGGGTTTTGGCTTTTTTGGATGGTAGCTTTATTTCCGCGCCCACTGCACTAGGTAGATAAAGCAAGCTTCAGCTGCTTGCAGGCTTTTTCAATCGCATCTATACTGCCTGGATTCACCAGTCCGTAATAGTCAAAAACGTGGACTCGGTTATTTTTAGTTGCTTTCAGTTCCTTCCAAAAAGCTTCTTTTTTCAATGAATCTAAAAGCGCGGCTTCAGAATCTTGGGGAGGATTAACTACAATTATCACCTCTGGATTTGCCTGCAAAACCTTCTCAGCCGATAACGTCACATATCCACCAATGGGACTGTTACCTTGTAATTCCGCAGCCAGATTTTTCGCTTTGAATTTCGTGAGTAAATCTCCAGCCCAACTGTTCTTATTCGGTGTTAAAATCGGTTGCCGACTGACTAAAACCAGCGTTGCTATCTGATTCGACTTGTCTGGCAAGAATGTTTTGTAGCGGTTTAACAAAGGCTGGGGATCAGCACCAATTGACTGAGCAAGTGTTTTCGTAAGTTCTTCTAGAGATTCCCAGGTATTTACTTGAGAGAGAAATGTGGGAATTCCTAGCTGCTTGAGTTTGTCAGTTGTTTGGTTAGAAAAACCTTCTGCACCAATTACTAAATCTGGTTTGAGTGCGACAATTTTTTCTAAGTTAGGAGGATTTTGCCCCTCACTCACGCGGGTAAGTTGCTGGAATCGCGGATCATCTTTAAATAATTTGCTTCCAGTAATGCCTACGAGTTTTGTTTTATCAAGTTGAGAGATAATATCAGCAGAAAGAGAACTTAGAGCGACAACTCTTTTGGCAGATTCTGTTGATATTTGTTGTGATTTTGTGTTAGCTGCCTGAGTTTGAGTTGCATCTGTTGCTAGTGGTTGCCCAGTTGTTGCCGTGCTGCAAGCAAATAAAATAAAACTTAAGAAAAGTGCTAAAGCAGATGATATCCAACGACTATTCATAAGCGATTCAAAATACACATACCTGTCAGCATAATAGTTTAATTAACGTGAGTTTGACAGACCTCTCCCCAACCCCTCTCCTGCAAGGAAAGAGGCACAAAAACACTCATTTTCAGCCTAAAAGCAAGAGAATTACATCGAAAAAATCAGCTTTTTAAGTTTTTCCCCGCGTCGGCGAGAGGATTGGAAGCGGCGTTCTTCAGTAGATCGACTCACATTTAATTATATGTAAAGGGATATAAAAAAAGGCGAGTAAAACACAAGCCAAAATTCTCACAGGAATACATGACTGTGCTACTCGCCGTTATCTATACAAGGTTTATTAAGAAGTCTTTCTGTAATAATACTTTCATAGTGTGAAAAACACTTGTTTTCTAAATCACAAATTTGCTTATATCCGAAATTGCTAATAGTATTAGCTTGAACTATAAATAAAAGTAATAAATAACCCAAACACTGATTTTTAAGTCTTGTGCGGTTTGAAAGTTATTAGACAAAGTGGTAATTATGTGGTATAAGAACAGGAATTATGCAAAGGCGATCGCATCGCATTGTCACTAACTTAATCGTTTATCGCTGCCAAAGGGCAAATCTGCAAACCGACTGGCGTTTCCAGAATCACAACTTCTACTCCCAAAACATCAGCCAAATTGCGTGGTGTTAATATATCCTCTGGCTTTCCCAAGGCAAAAATTCTTCCTTGGTACAAAAGCGCAAGGCGCGAGCTATATCTTGCCGCGAGATTGACATCATGCAAAACTGTAATAATCGTTAACCCGTGCTGTTGATTGAGTTGTTTGAGCAGTTCCAGCAATTCGAGTTGATAGCGAATATCTAGATAAGTTGTGGGTTCATCCAACAGCAAAACTTGTGGATCTTGAGCTAAAGCAAGTGCTAAAAATGCGCGTTGACGTTCACCTCCTGATAATTCTTCGATAAGGCGATCGCGTAATCCATCCATCCGCGTCAACTGCAACGCCATTTCTACCTTGTTTCTATCCTCCGAATCAAGTTCCCATTGCCACCAAGGTTGATGCGGTGTACGTCCTAATGATACCAACTGCCGCACCGTCAATCCACCCGGAATCGTTTGCTGTTGTGGCAACAATGCTAATTTTTGCGCCACAATTGACGCGGGTTGGCTGTGAATAGCTTTACCATCTAACAGCACAGTTCCCTGTTGTGGCTTCAATAAGCGACTAAAAAGTTTTAGCAGCGTAGATTTCCCCGAACCGTTTGCACCAACTAAACTCAGCCATTCTCCTATTTCCAGTGCTAGCGTGATTTCGTGGACAATTGGTTTAGCGGTGTAGCCACCAGTGAGATTTTGCGTTTCTAAAAGCATCGGTGAATTTTGGATGAAAGAATTTTGAACCGCAGATGGACGCGGATAATTATATGTTTCTATCTGCGTGTATCTGCGTGTATCTGCGGTTATAACGCCTGAATTTTCTGTTTAAATTCCAGCTTTGCGGTTATACAGCAACCAAATAAATAAAGGCGAACCGAGTAAAGCGGTAACTGCACCAACGGGCAATTCTACCGCACCCAAACGCGAAAGCAAATCGGCTAATGTGAGGACTAAAGCACCGCCAATTGCGCTTAATGGCAAAACAGCACGGTAATCTGTGCCAACAAGGAGGCGGATAGCGTGAGGTACAATTAAGCCGACGAAGCCGATTAATCCACCAATACTGACTGCACCGGCAGCTAGAAGTGTAGCGACACCACCGATTAAAATGCGATCGCGCAATAAGTTTACTCCTAAACTGACTGCTAATTCATCACCCAAATTCAACAAGTTGACGGCACGCGCTAGCAAGCATCCCAATAACAAGGCTACGCTAATATAAGCTCCAGCCACTGTTACCTCATTCCATCCCCGCCCATTTAAACTGCCAATCAACCAACTTAGGGCAGTTTGTATTCTCCCATCTTCCGCCATCAATAATAATACAGACTGAATCGCCCCAAATAACGAACTGACGGCAACTCCACCCAAAATTAACCGTTCAATTGAAATACCTTCACGACTGCGAGCTAAAAAATAAACAATAATTGTTGTCAATAATCCGCCTACCCAAGCCGCTAAGGGAATCCAACTTAGAAAGACTCCAAAGCTTAACATGGTTATAGCAAATAAACCCGCACCCGCAGAAATACCGAGTAAAAATGGGTCTGCTAGTCCGTTGCGTAACATTCCTTGCAGCAGTGAACCAGACATTCCCAAAGCTGCACCCACGAGCATGGCTGCTAAAATGCGCGGTAAACGCAAGTCCCAAATAATTGTTTGATTTAGGGGATCGCCTGTTTTCGTCAGTGCTTGCCATATTTCAGCAGTCGTCATTGATACTGCTCCAAATGAGAGGGAAATGCTGACGATTATAATTAGGGCGATAGTTAGAAGTAATGTAGCTATGATTAGGCGATCGCTTTCAATTATTTTTCCTAGTCTTGGAAGCTGCAACTTAAATGCTCCCATTGATGTGATAGATTTCCTCTAATCATTATAGGACTTACGCTTTGACCTGACGGGGCGATACTCACAATTGATATTTAGACTCAATTGATAAGTAACCTTTTTGTTTTTAAGGAGAATTTTCGGTTCTTCAGTAGTATAAGGAATTTAGGACTAAATAAGTAGCATTACTTGTAAAATAATCAAGCAGGCGAAAATTTTACCCACCAAGAGAATTTTACCGAGAAGGTAGTTTACAAGTTTCCGCTCTTCACACCATTTATTTAACATCCTGACGATATGGAAGATAATTACCCTGAACGCAAAATGTCTGAAGAAGAACGTTTTCAATCAGACTATTTTTCCTACTTTGAACAGCCGGAAAATGCTACCCGTTATACACTCTTCATTGATTTTTTAGAGGATGGTTTTAAAGAAAAGTCATTCTCTTTATTGGATCTGGGCTGTGGGAATGGGGCTTTGCTCAAATATCTACCTTCTGAATGCGACTACGTTGGGGTAGATCACAGTGAATATTCAATTAAATACTGTTTAAACTTATACCATAATAGAACCTTTGTCTGCTCAGATTTATGGGTATTTCTGCGGAAACTTGCTACAGAAAATAAAAAGTTTGATGCAGTGGTACTATGCGGGATGATATATCATACCGTTGATAAGGAAAGCGAACAACACAAGGATGAGCAAGAAATTATTCAATTTTGTCTGGACAAGATAGTAAGCGACAAAGGATATCTGGTCATAATTGTCGGATTTAATTATGGCAACCATCCAGATCATAGTCTGTTTGTTCGAGCGGAATGGCTACAAAAGTTAGTAGAAAAAATGCTGGAAGCTGCGAAAGCAAACATTGTTTACGAGAATATGTCCCTACAGATTGGCTTGGAAAAAAAAATTGCACAACAAAAAGTGATTCCTGACTGGTTTGTTGAGGATAGCTCTACTGACTATTCAAGTAAGTTCGCTGGAACATATATGGCAAGTTGGACATTTATTGCCTCTCCCTCATGTGTGAGTTAAGAAAATTGAGCGCAGCAATCATGCTTAACTAGTCAAATCGGTTTGCTTAACTTGGTTTTTTGTATACGATTTGTTCTTGTGGAAATTCATCACCTGAAAGTATGAGCAATTATCCTTGAAATGAAACGGAGAGATGAGAAAAGTCTAAAAAATATGCAAAGGTTGACTGTTATCCGTTGGCTAGTTCTTGGCTTAAGCTGTCTATTTCTGCTTTCAGGTTGTAGTTTCACGAACGGTTCCACATCTGGTAAAACACTTACAATTGCCACAGAACCAACGTTTCCACCTTTCGAGTTTCAATCTGCAAGTGGTGAGTTGCAAGGCTTTGACATTGACTTGATGAATGCGATCGCCCAATCTGCTGGCTTTAAAATTAAATATCAAAATATGCCTTTTGCTGGTATGATTCCCGCATTGCAGACGCAAACTGTAGATGCGGCAGTTGCAGCGATGACGATTACTGCTGAACGGGTGAAGATAATTTCCTTCTCGCGTCCTTACTTCAAATCCGGCGTAGCGATCGCCACCCGCGCAGACAATCAAAATATTACCAATTTCGATAGTCTTAAAAACAAAATTATTGGTGTGCAAATTGGCACGACCGGCGCACTGAAAGCTAAAAATATTCCCGGAGCGGAAATCCGTACTTTTAATGATTCACCCTTAACCCTTCAGGCATTACTCAACGGTAATGTCGATGCCGTTCTTAACGATCAAGCTGTTATCTTATACGGTATAAAGGGTGGCAACCTCAAGAAACTCAAAGTAGTCAGCAGTCTGCTGACAGAAGAATTTTATGGCTTTCCCACACCCAAAGAATCCCCCAACCTAGACCTGATTAACCAAGGTCTAGCAACAGTGCTGAAAAATGGCACTTACGCTAAAATTTACCAAAAGTGGTTTAGTATTCAACCGCCACAATTACCAGAAAAATCGCTTATTGAAAACCAGATTAGCGAAAAAGGCGTATCCCAGTTATTTACCTCACTAAGCATTATTTTGAAGTCACTACCCGTTTTGCTAGATGGGGCTTTGGTGACTCTTGAGCTGACAGCACTCTCAGTATTGTTGGGAATAGTCGGGGGTTCACTGATTGGGATTGTTCGGCTTTCTCCGATTGCACTTTTGCGTTTTTGTGCCAGAGCATATGTGGATTTCTTCCGGGGGACACCGTTGCTAGTGCAGATTTTTATGATTTACTTTGGGTTGCCTGCTTTTGCCCAAAGTTTGGGTTTCACCTTTACCTTAAATCGTCTGGCAGCAGCGGTGATTGCATTAAGTCTCAATAGCGCTGCTTACATTGCGGAAATTGTCCGCGCAGGTATCCAATCAATTGATCCGGGGCAAGCAGAAGCCTCCCAATCACTGGGCTTGAGTTCAGTGCAAACGATGCGCTATGTGATCTTTCCTCAAGCTCTGCGACGGATGCTGCCACCACTTGGCAATCAGTTCATTAGCCTGCTCAAAGACACTAGCTTAGTTGCTGTCATCGGCTTTGAAGAGTTGTTCCGCAAGGGACAGCTGATTGTAGCAGAAAACTATCGTTCATTTGAGATTTACGCCACTGTCGCCTTGGTTTATTTGTTTTTGACGCTGTTTTTTTCCCTAGCTTTTAGTCGCTGGGAGCGATCGCTTAATCCTGTGAAAAAATAAAGTAAATACGAGCGCGTTTTTAAACGCAGAGGAACACAAAGGTAAGCGCAGAGTGACGCAGAGTTTTTGTGATAAGCTGTTGCTTGCGACCAAGGTTATTTAACACTCTCTAAATCTTCAGGTGTATTGCAATTAAACAGCATTCCCGGTTCTATCACGGGTAAAAGTTGCACGGAATGTTGGTTGAGCCACTGCTGAAACGATCGCCCGCCTTGATTGATATACTCATTTAAATCAGGTAAACAACTGCGGCGATAAAAACCACATAACGGTTCCCATCCTTTTATATGATGTGCTAAAGCGGCGATCGCTTCCGTTGCCACATCATCAAGTTGATTTGCCCATTCTTGCAAAACTTCAACTCGCAAGTTTGGCAAATCGCACGCTAGCAATAATACCCAATTCGTTTGTACTTGCGTTAGTCCTTGAGCAAATCCCACTAATGGTCCAGCAGATAAAGGTGCTTCTTTTATAAACTGGCAATTAGACGGTAGTATGTGTTGATAGCGTTCTTCCCAAGGTGTGACAACATAAACTGTACCCGCACAAGCTTCAGCGATTTTATAAATTCTTTGCAACAACGGCACACCTTGAATCGAAATCAAAGCTTTATCCTCACCCATGCGAGAACTTTTTCCCCCAGCTAAGATTATCGCAGTTAATTTGTCGCTATGAGTAGTCATTAGCAATAATTTAAATATGCCAACACAAGAACAAATGCGAACTTGTTTTATTCTTGGCTTTTGGGCAACCAAGATGTATCTACCAATATATTTGATTCGGATAGACGAGCGCACAAAAGATATTGTAATTTTGGCTGGGGAAGAGACAGAAATCTTAATTTACCCAAATGGAAAATGGAGATATTTATGAGTAAACCAGATTTTACCTCAATGAGCCGTGCTGAATTGCGTAAATATATCCTTGAATACAGAGAAGATGAGGAAGCTTTTCAAGTTTACGTAGATAGGTTTAAATCGGATACTAGCGAGATATTTCCAGCACCACAAACTATAGACGATTTAAAAGACTTTTCCGAACTACAACGTCAGCACCAACAAAAATTCAATCAAGGTTAATGTTACATATCACCTTAGTTTGTTGTCATCAGTTTACTGATTCATAAAACGTAATGCAAACACCAGCGATATCAAGAATTGCAAACTCTTTCGTTCCCCAAGGTTTTATTTCTAGAAATCCATTGGGATGAATCATTTGTCCACCATTCGTTTGCAATTCCTGATAAAGTTGCTCTATACCATCAACTTGGATACGAAAGGTTGTCCATTCTGCCAAGTGTTTATCATCATTCTTTTGCAGAAAAATTTCTACAGAGTCACGTTTGACGATCGCCATCCTCGCTGGATCGCCTTCTTGATATATTGTTGTAAAGCCCAGCTGTTGTTCGTAAAAAGCGATCGCTTTTTCCATATCGCTACCAGCAGGAATTATCGGGCTGATTTTTCCGAGTATGGGTTCTTTCATACTTCTTTTATGAAATTCGTAGTAAGCGCAAAGAGCGCTTAAAACATTATCCCCTAGTTTGACTTTGCTGCACTTGCTGCAATAACTGCTCTAAGCTTTCAGCAGCTGGCAAACATTTCAAACCTTGGCAAACTAATCCTACACTACGCTCTGGTAATTTAGATACGTTGCTAAACACAGCCGTGGGCAAATATTTAGGAATAAGAACATTTATCTGCTCGCTTGTGGTGCGAATCAAAGTAGAGTTACGATACCAATCCAGAGCTGCAAACAAACTCGGACAAGCTTGAGGAGAACGACTCATTACAGCCCGAAAAGCTTTCAACCCTTGTTCAGCTAAATCGAGATAATGCAAATTATCCGTCAAAAGCGCCAGACGCACAAGATTAGCGATCGCTATTCCATTCGCTGCCGGTGTGGCATTATCTACATAACTGCGTTCCCGCACAATTAAGTCTTGACTTGCATCACTAGATGTGTTAAAATAACCACCTAATTCAACGTTTAAAAGAAATTCGTCAAATTCATCTTGGAGAGCGATCGCTTTTTCTAACCAAAACGTTTGATTGGGCGAACTAACTTGCAAATCCAATAACGCTTTGATAAAAAAGGCGTAATCTTCAGATTGAGCTAACACGCTCGGAGACAATTGGTAATTTAGTCGATGGAAACGTCCATCCACAAACTGATTATCCAAGATAAAGTTTGCCGCTCGTGTTGCTAGTTCTAAATAATTTGGTTGTTGAAATACTCTATAAGCTACTGCTAAACCGGAAATCATCAAGCTATTCCAAGCGACAATCATCTTTGTATCTGTGACTGCGGGAATGCGTCCAAGCCAGTTTACCGTTTTGGCTTCTTCGTTGTTGCGGGCAGGAGGAAAAGTTTTCAGTTCAGATGTTGCACCATAGCGAGCAACAAAAAGCTTAGACAGCGCATCTTCTACGGTATCATTTAATCTTCCTGCATAACGCCTTTGCAACACATTGTTATTTTCAAAGTTCCCATTGGGTGTTATAGTAAACTGCTGTTGTAATTCCGTTAGTTCAAGAGCAGTCAGCAATTCCTGTAATTCTTTGTAACTCCAGATGTAAAAGGCGCCTTCCTCTGGTTCAGCTTCAGCTGCGGTTGTAAAACTGTCAGCATCTTGAGCTGCGTAAAAATAACCTTCAGGAGCAGTCATTTCCCGGCTTAACCATTTTACAGTTAAAGCGATCGCTCTCTCAAAAGCCGGCTCTTGTACTCCTGCACTCCACAAAGACGCCAGATACTCGACAATCTGACCATTGTCATAAAGCATCTTTTCAAAATGCGGTACAGTCCAAGTAGAGTCAACCGTGTAACGGTGAAAGCCACCAGCTACATGATCGTAAATACCCCCTAGTGCTAAATCTAGCCCTCGCTGAGTACAAACTTGCTTGCCATTGTACCTTGATTGATTTTCCCCAATAGAGCCGGAAAACAAAAATCTAGTTCCCCGTAGCGCTAATTCCGCGTAGGGAATCATCGGGAACCGATTACCTTGTTGATCCGAAGTAATTATAACCGTGCTAGTTTCCCAGCCTTGGCGTAATAATTCATTATCTTGCTCAGCCGTGGGGCTTTCATCTAATTGCAAAACCGCAGAAGTTAGCAGAGACTCTAGAATTACTGCTTTGCGTTGGCGCAAGTCATCTTTTTCGGTATCATAATAGCGGCGCAGCGCTTGCAAAACTTGTAAAAAGCCAGGACGACCGAAGCGCGGCTCAACAGGGAAATAAGTACCAGCATAAAACGGTACTAAATCCTCTGGAGAAAGAAAGACATTTAAAGGCCAACCTCCTTGACCATTACTCATCATCTGCAAAGACTGCATATAGATGCTATCAAGGTCGGGTCTTTCTTCCCTATCTACTTTAATCGGCAGAAAGTTAGCGTTCATGTACTCGGCGATCGCCAAGTCAGAAAAAGCCTCACCTTCCATCACAGTACACCAGTGGCAGCTGGAGTAACCAATCGAGAGAAAAATCGGTTTATTTTGCGCCTTTGCCGTTGAGAGTGCTTCATCACACCAATTCCACCAATCTATGGGGTTTTCGGCGTGTTTGCGGAGATAGAGACTCTTGGCTTGGGCAAGGCGATTAGTCATGATTCAGATGCAGGTAGTTACGTTACCTTCTTTGCCTAGTTTAACGTGTTGCCAACAGCTTTATCCCAGGAAAGCGTAGACGCGCGCCACATCACCGACGAGCAACTTACTCGCCATCGCTGTTCTGCTCTCCAATAGCTCAAAAAAGAAACTCTTATTCGAGAGAGCGAAACACCCAGCTAACAATTGGCGCTGAGTTTGTATTTAAGGATGATTCTGCCTTTTGATGAATGGTAGTATTTTGGCTAAGTCCTGCTATCAAATGAAGCAAAAACGTGATGATAGCGGCTTGCAGAAGTTTTTCCAGCATGGCAGGTTCCTCTGTCTTCGGGTGGATGGCATTTAGAGTAGACTTAGTTGCCTGGATTGCACTCGTACTATTGATTTACGACCTTGGGTGGATGTATCCGGATAATTGTTAGTAAAAATGCTGAAACAAAGTTACGGTTACGTGACACAATCAGATCATGAAGACGCTGAGTAAATGAAGACAGTTCCCATAGCTTTCAAGGAAAGTAGGAGACAAGGATTAGGTATAAGTTACTGGGGCGCGAAAGTTATTCGGTGGCTTTCCCCTTTTCGCCAATCGCCACTACCCTGTATTGTCAAGTAAGAGGAGAGATTACCGAAAACAATCAGCTGTGGTAATCGATAAAATGTATTTAAAATAGCTTACAAGCACGCTGCATGATTCCTATCGTTATTGAACAATCGGGTCGAGGCGAACGCGCCTTTGATATCTACTCACGGCTGTTACGTGAGCGCATCCTCTTCTTGGGACAACAGATTGATAGCAATTTAGCCAACTTGATTGTTGCTCAACTGCTGTTTTTAGATGCTGAAGACTCGGAGAAAGACATTTATATGTACATCAATTCTCCCGGTGGTTCGGTGACGGCTGGCATGGGCATTTTTGATACGATGAAGCACATCCGCCCAGATGTCTGTACAATTTGTACTGGATTAGCGGCGAGTATGGGTGCTTTTCTCCTCAGCGCTGGTGCTAAGGGTAAGCGGATGAGTCTACCCCATTCTCGGATTATGATTCACCAACCTCTCGGTGGCGCTCAGGGACAAGCGACTGATATTGAAATTCAAGCTCGCGAAATTTTATACCACAAGCGCAAGCTAAATGAGTTTTTAGCCGATCACACAGGTCAGCCAATTGAGCGTATTGCTGAAGATACCGAACGGGACTTTTTTATGTCGCCTGAGGAAGCTAAGGAATATGGCTTAATTGACGCTGTGATTGACCGTCACGCTGCTGGTATTCGTCCAATGGCTGTTGTTGAATAGGCACTTGCCCTGAAAAAAGATACCAGCCGTCACACCCAAATCCACGACACACAACGAATAATCCCAAAACACGGCTGGTATCTTTTTTTTGCGGTCTCCCCATAAAAGCGATTAGATTTGAGCTTTTGTAGGGTGCGTTACGAGATGTAGCCGCGAACACACTTCGCTGCGCGTTTACCGTAACGCACCATTTTTCGTTTGCTGGCGCTGCCAAGGAACAAGCTAAAATCCGGCTATTGGGTCTGGTTGCGATTCCAGGTATTTAAGAAAGTCCAGCAATTGTTCTTCGCTAAGCAAAGAGCGCCCTCGCTTACCGTAAGTTTTAATTAGATACTCCCGTCCCTGGTCTGGTGTCCAGCCTAAGCGCTGTAATTCGACATCTGTTTTCGCAATTACATCCGACAAATCTACAGGTTGGCTTTTTTTATTTCTCTTGTTTTTCTGACTACTTAAATCCTCTTGAGGACTGTAACTGCGTGGTGTAAATGGTGTCACATTACTTGAGGAAATCCCTGGAAACGGGTTATCTTCAGGTTCAGTGCTGGGCATCATACCCCAGTTTTCCATTGGAGTATCCAATTCTGGCTCCCAGTTGCTAGTAACAGGACGTTGATCTAAGTCCTGGCTGTAGGAGGTATCGCTTTTATTTGTCACCTCTGGTAGTGTGGCAGGTGCGTAGACGTTCAGTGGAGCCTGTTCTTCAGATATCGCTTCTGTTTGGGGGAAAGAGTCAACAGTAGAGGCAGCTGGTTTGCTAAAGGAAGGGTTTTGGTTGGGCTGCACCTGCACCTGGGATGTTGGTTTTGGGGAAAATGTCGTTGATCCCTGTGACGACGTTGTGATTCCCAAAACAATTAGCGCCCTATTTCTTGCCTGGTCTTCTGCCGCTTCGACTGTTTCTGCTGCTGCCATACCAGTAGCACGGATTACACCTTCAATTTGCACGCTTGCCCGGACAATATATTTTCCTTGAAAAATTTGCACTAATTCAGAAATAAGACTGCCTTTGGGATACAAGCTCTGGAATTGAGCCAACATAATACTGTCACCAATCTAAATCTGTTAAATAACCGGGTTGCTGCTACCTGTTTGCCGAAACTAGGTATCACCATTCCCTTGTGAAAAAATCTCAACCCAAAGTTCAAATAAAGCTTTGCTTGATTTAAAACTATGGTGGGAGATTGTAAACCTCTTTCTGAGTGGTTCTCTAGAGGCATTTTAATTTTACGTCCACTAACTGCCCTACAGACAGAAGAAGCGGTCAAGTTATTTTCAGCCGCTTGTTGAAGCGCCTATCAGGCAGTAACAGTAGTTTTGACGATGTTAAATAAATCTGCCTGATATATCTTGAACGTTTGTACCGATTGTAGCAATAGCTCTTGCATGAGTTAATTTTTGGCTACTTCTGGCTAACTCTACGTGGTCTTACCTTCAATGCTATACTAAATACCCAATTCGATATGCAGAACTATTTTCACAGAAGTACGCTCTAAATCTACAATAATGAAGTAATGGTTCGTCCTCACTGCGCGGTTTCGCTGCTTATCTAATTGTTACCGATTCTACATATGGGACAATTGGTGCCGGCAGTTTCTCCTAGTTAAACATCAGAGTCTAATGCCGTAAAAGTACCTTCAATCTAGACAATCAAACACCTGCGGTTTCCCTGCATAGCGCTTTTGGGCAGGCTGGATTTTCTAAATAAAGCCTCTCAAAAACCCGTCGCATAATTACCTAGTGGGGTAAATTCTCAATCAGGCGTGCTTTGTTAAGATTGGCTGGATGAAAAGTCTTTTTCGTAGCGAACTCTGAGAGTGTGGTGCAGTGAGAATTTCGAGCGGCGTGCCAGTCGCCTGGTGGGTCGGGCTAACCCTACCAAGAGCGCTGGCTTGACTTCCAAAGGATCGTAACTTCGGTTTTGCCCTGCCTCAGGGCAATTCGGTTCCAGCTAGTGTCTGTAAGTTGTGAGGGTATTCAGCAAAGAACCAGATTAGACAACGGTCACTTTGCCGGAAGGCGGAACCCTCGGAAGTTCTGATGTCTTAGGACAAGCCGCCCCGAAGGGTGACTCGTCTACAAAGTCCGAAGAAAGCTCCAACAACTCGCTTGCAAGGGACAACTCTTGGCACGCAAGTGTCCTCAAAAAATGATGTTTTGACCAAAGGTCGGTTCACTGCATGGAATTTTCAATCGCTACACTGCTTGCCAATTTCACCGATGATAAATTGGTAGCTCGCAAAGTTTTGGAAAAGAAACTTGGTTGTGAGGATGAAGCTAGTTTAGAAGAACTTCAGATTATTTTGGAAGTTCTAGAAAAAATCGGGATTTTGGTGAAAGAACGCGGCAAATATCGCCGCGTTACAGAAGAGGGAATAATCGAAGCCAAGCTGCGCTGTTCTAGTAAAGGCTTTTGTTTTGCAATTCAAGATGTGGAAGGTGCGGAGGATATTTATATTCGCGAAAGCCATCTGAGTAATGCTTGGAATGGCGATCGCGTTTTGGTCAGGGTTCTCAAAGAAGGTAGTCGTCGCCGTTCTCCAGAAGGAGAGGTAAAGCTGATTCTCGAACGTTCCAATCACACTTTACTGGCGCGAATTAAGCAGGTAGAAAACGGTTTTCGGGCTGTCCCCTTGGACGATCGCTTGCTATTTGAACTTAAACTGTTAGTCAATGGCATGAAATTGTCAGAGGCGATCGACCACCTCGCCCATGTGGAAATCCTGCGTTACCCGTTGGCGCAATATCCCCCAGTCGGTCGGGTGGTGCAAATCCTCGGTAGCGATGCCGAAGCCGCTGCTGATATAGATTTGGTAACATGTAAGCATGACCTTGCCCGTAATTTCCCAGAGGGAGTGCTAGAAGCAGCGGCAAAGTTGCCGAAAAAGCTCCTAAAAGCTGACCTCAAAAATCGCCAGGATTACCGTAAGTTATTTACCCTGACCATCGGCGGTACAAACGGTGACTCGCAAGTGGTAGAAAATGCCTGGAGCTTGGAAAAAACTTCTGCCGGACAATGGCAGTTGGGCTTTCACATTACTGATGTTTGTCACTACGTCCTACCGGATGAAGCCCTCGACCGAGAAGCAATTAAGCGAGGTAGGTCGGTTTATCTGGGAGAATTAGTGCTACCGATGTTGCCTGACCCTGTGGCAGAACGCTGTTCTTTAGTACCGGGAAGCGATCGCCTAACCATCTCTTTTTTAATTACCATCGATCCACAATCGGGAGAAGTGGTGGAGTGGGAAATTCAAAAAGGTGTCATCGAAGTAGACGAACACATCAGCGAAAAACAAGCAGAAGCAATTATCACTGCTAATAAAAGTAAATCTACTAGGTCTAAAGACAAGGAATCCGAACAGGTAATCCAGATGTTGCAAGAACTGGAAGCCGTGCGGAAAGCAGTGAAACAAGTGCGGTTAAATCGGGGTAGCTTGCAGTTGAATTTACCGCCCAACCAAAACCCTTATGACGATGAGGGTATTTTAGGGTGTGTAGTAGTGAATAATTTAGCTGTGCGATCGCTCTCTACTGAGTTCGTGCTACTCGTTAATCAACTGATGGCGAACCACTTAAACGCCCTAGGAATTCCCGCCATTTGGCGAGTGCAAGGCGCACCCGATTCCGAAGACGTGCAGGAAATGCTGAAATTGGCAATTAATTTAGGTGTTGAACTGTCACTAGAACCAGAAGTAGATATTCAACCCCTAGATTATCAACAATTGACCAGGGCTTTTGCGGAATCGCCATCTGAGCAAGTTCTTACCTACTTGTTGCAAGACACACTCAAGCCTGCTTCCTACACCACAACCAAAGGACTTCACTTTGGTTTAGCACTACCAGAGTATACCCACTGTACCGCACCCTTACGGCGTTACCCAGATTTGCTCATGCAAAGAGTGTATTATGCACTACTCGAACATGGACGCGATCGCCGCAACACCCGTGTGAAAGAGCGAGTCAACTTGTGCCACTCTTCCAGCCACGGTGAAATCAACTGGAACGTTTTACCCCCAGAATTGCAACAAGAACTGCAAAGTGAGTTGACTAGGGTGATCGTCCAAATCAACGACAGGGAAAAAGAAGTCCAAGAAGCCGAAGCCGATTTAGCCGGGTTGCAAAGAGCTTCTTTAATGAAACAGCGCATTAGCGAGGTTTTCAATGGCGTAATTACTGGTGTCCAATCCTACGGGTTCTTTGTGGAAATTGAAGTACCAGCAGATGAGTCAGGAGAAGGCGGTAATGTGCGAGTACCTTTACGAGTGGAAGGACTCGTACACGTCAGTTCCCTCAAAGATGATTGGTATGAGTATCGCGCTCGACAACAAGCACTGTTTGGTCGCAAAAATCGGGCTTCTTACAGACTAGGCGATCGCGTATCTGTGCAAGTAAAAAGTGTCGATTACTACCGCCAGCAAATTGATTTAGTAACTGTGGGCAGTGATGGTGTCGCCTCAGGCAAGGGTATGAACGGCTCTAATGGCGAAGTATCAAACATTTACTTATCAAACGACATTGAGTCCAATGATTTAGAACCCTATGCTGATGATGAATAAAAAGACTCTTTACTGGGGACTAGGGATTAGGGGCATGGCGACTGGAGACACAAAAATTCACTCATTCAAAATTCACTCATTCAAAATTAAGATTCTTTTTTTGAATGAGTGAATGAGTGAATTCCCCGAAAGGGGTTGCCCAATCCCTAATCCCTACTTAAAAAAGCGTGTCAAATAACACTAAGCCGATTGTGTTAGGCGTATCAGGTGCATCAGGTCTAATTTACGCCGTTCGTGCTGTCAAATTTCTGCTGGAAGCCGATTATAAAATTGAACTGGTTGCCTCCAAGTCAAGTTATATGGTCTGGCAATCCGAGCAGAATATTCGGATGCCTGTAGAACCCGCGCAACAGAAGCAATTCTGGCGACAGCAAGCCGGAGTTGAAGCCGCAGGTAAACTACACTGCCATCCTTGGGGTGATGTCGGCGCCAATATTGCCAGTGGTTCCTTTCGCACCCTAGGGATGATTGTCATTCCATGCAGTATGAGCACCGTAGCAAAACTAGCCGGAGGTTTGAGTTCTGATTTATTAGAACGAGCAGCAGATGTCCAGCTTAAAGAAGGAAGAAAGCTAGTCATCGTCCCTCGTGAAACTCCTTTAAGCCTGATTCACCTGCGTAATTTAACCACTTTGGCAGAAGTCGGAGCAAGAGTTGTCCCTGCCATTCCCGCTTGGTATCACAATCCCCAAACAATCGAGGATTTAGTTGATTTTGTAGTTGCTCGTGCTTTAGATCAACTCGATATTGACTGTATCCCACTTCAGCGGTGGCAAGGGAGAAAATAAAAGGGGAAGGGGAAAAGATTTTGTCTTTTCTGCACTTACGCATCTGTCACGTAGTGGGCACGAAGAGTGCCCCCTAGAAGCGCTCTTCTGGCTGACTAAGAGCTATATAATGTCCCAGTTGCTTAAGTCCTATCTTTCTTCCTTTTCCCTTTTCCCTTTTCCCTTTTCCCTTTAACCTTTACCCCTCTTTTTATATGGATGTCATTCGCTTAATTCTATTAGTGACGGTACTGGGAGGACTAACGCTTTTATTAGCGCAAAACTGGTCGCCTGTCCTACCGTTAGTATTTTTAGGGATACGGACTCAACCATTACCGCTGGCGATGTGGATTTTGTTTAGTACTACCGCTGGCGCTATTACATCTGTATTCATCAGCAGCTTGTTTAATTTGTCCACTTATTTTGCCGGACAACAACGCCCAACCCGATTGAAATCACCAGCCACTTCACAGAAAGCGAAGCAAACCCGTAGTGAAGAATATACACCCCGCCCTGGAAGTTCCCCACCGCCAGTTAATAAAACAGAGTCTAGAAGCAGTGACACAGCCGATGATTGGGGCACAGATAGCAGTACAGATGATTGGGACTTTGAGGAAAAGCCTAGTGTTGCGCCTAATTCCAGTCCGGAAAATACACCGATTAGAGACTCTCAAACCTACGAACGTCAACAAGAACCTAAAACTGGCTCTCAGTCTGGTTCAGCTTATTCCTACAGCTACCGACAGCCAAAAAATTCTGGAGTAGGAAAAACTGAATCAATTTACGATGCTGATTACCGAGTAATCATACCGCCTTATCAACCACCGACTACCAATCAAGTTAATGATGATGATGATTGGGGATTTTTTGAAGATGACGATTCTGAGGATAACGATGAGCGCCCACGTAGGTGAGTAGAGATGTTGTCGCATCTCTCTACTAAATGCCACACCGCTCTTTGCGAGACTCCTGCTTGACTTGACCCATCATCGCTGCTTCCTGCAAGCTCATAAAAGCTTTAAAGTCTTCTATGTCATAGCGGGTTTTCAGTAAAAGTCGTAGTTGATTTTCAGCTTCAACCGTGAGATAGCCAGTTGTTAAAGCTTTTTGCACAACGTCACGAATTCGAGTCATGGTTGACACCTCAAGAGACCACACTTATTTATTCGGGCGTACTTAGATAAGATATGCAGTAATTTTTCTCCTTCAACCGTCAAGTTAGCAAAGCTTTTTTGCAAAATGTCAAAAAGTAAGCCATAATTTACACCATCATTTCTAATGCGTTTTGAGTGGGGCTTGCTATTACTAAGTTTTATGACGGTTAATTATGTGTAATTAGAAACACTGTAGTCTAGAAAGTTAAATCAGTACCAATTGAGAAAGACTCCTGCTTGCTTATATTGACGACTTAGTTTCAATAAAGTTTCAAAGAAGCTTTATTAAATTTCCGTTAAGCCTAAAGATACCTAAGTAACAACTTGCAAGTCACCTAACGAATGTTATGAAATTCGTTATAAATTCATTGTTTATTTATTACGGATTTATATAAAAATCGTTAATATATTGCCAGAGCGCTACTTTAAATAAATAATTGTAATGACAGCTAATTCAAATAAAATAGAAGAGGAATTTATAGAGGCTAAAAATAATTGGGAGCTAGAAAAGTTATACGTTGATTTGGCATCAGCAAAAGGAAAAGCTCTGACACCTGTTGAAAAGAAATTTTTGCGCGGTTTACTTTGTGGTTTTAGTCCGGCTGAAATTGCTAATGCAGTTTATAAAAGTCAAAGTAGTAGTACTGTTAGGGTTTACCTTTCTAATGGAATATATAAATATATAGAAGAAATGCTGAGTAACCAGGAGGGAACTAGCATCAAGGTGAAAAACTGGAGTCGTGTGACTCAGTTGCTAGAAAAAGCAGGTTACAAAAAAGGTTGGTTTCAAATAGAGCAAACCAACAATGAAATAACGAGAAATGGAAAAAAAGAAACTGATTTTGTCACAATGAAACCAGCCGAAAGACAAGATTGGGGTGAAGCAATTGATGTGAGCAAATTCCACGGACGCACTACTGAACTCGCATCCATTAAAGAATGGATTGTGCAAGAGCGCTGTCGGTTAGTGGTACTCTTAGGTATGGGTGGAATTGGTAAAACAGCGTTGTCAATAAAGCTGGCAGAAGCAGTTAAGGATAACTTTGAATATGTGATCTGGCGATCGCTACGTCTAGCTCCATCCTTAAACGTCATTTTAAATCAACTAATTCCAACTTTATCCCCACTGGAGACAAAAAGCACAGAAACCGTCGAAAGCAGCATTTCCCAACTAATTGAGTGTTTGCGCTTTTCACGTTGTCTAATTGTATTGGATGATGTTGACTCGATTTTGTGCAGTGGCGGCGATACCGATGCAGTAGAATATCCTACTATGCCAGCAAGCGAACTAGGTGTAAAAAATGCTTCTGCCTATGTTCTTTCCCAAATCCGGTATCGTCAAGGTTATGAGGGTTATGGAGAGTTAATTAGAAGGTTGGGCGACTCTCAACATCAAAGCTGCTTAGTGCTAACTAGTCGGGAGAAACCGCAAGAAATTGCTGCTTTATCAGGAGAAAAATTACCTGTTCGCTCTTGGAAATTGACAGGGTTAAGTCATGCAGAAAGCTGGGAAATTCTCAATGAAAAAGGATTTGCAGATTCTTCTGAGGACGAATGCAGAGTATTAATTGAGTGGTATGCAGGGAATCCGTTATTTATTAAATTAGTTGCTACTACTATTCAAGAATTATTTGCCGGCAATATATATGAGTTTTTAGAACAAGGTACTGTAGTTTTTGGCGATATTCGGGCGATGTTAGACCAGCAGTTTAATCGTTTGTCTGGGTTGGAAAAGCAGATTATGTACTGGCTGGCGCTGAATCGAAATTTAGTATCCGTGCGAAAATTGCAAAAAGACATTATACCACGAGTTTCGCAACGATTAATATTAGAAGCTATAGAGTTATTACAAAGGCGATCGCTTATCGAAAGACAAGCATCCACCTTTTCACAAACCCCAGTATTGATGGAATATATAGCTGAACGATTAATTGAGGAAAATTTTAAATTCAACCAAGAAAAACCAGGCTACTCATTGATGAGCCAGACAATTTTTGAGGCGCAACTGAAAAACCACATTCGAGAAATTCGCTTCAACATGGAGATGTAAACTAGAAGAACGAGGTAATCCCGCCTGTGTAAAATTGTCAGGGCGGGTTCCCCCGCACAAGTATGATTGTAGGGGCGCTCTTTCCCCGCCCTACGAAAGTAGAAAGTAGAGAATTAACAGTGAGCAGTTTATTAAAAGGAGTTAACCTGTACCTAATTGGCATGATGGGCGCTGGTAAGACTACCGTAGGGCGCGAACTTGCCAAGCAATTGAGTTACGGGTTTTTAGATGCGGATGTCGTGATTGAACAAGCAACGGGACGAACCATTAATCAGCTTTTTGCTTCCGAAGGCGAAGCGGGGTTTCGTCAGTTGGAAAGCGATGTACTAGCACAAATTTGCGCTTTTACAAAGTTAGTTATCTCAACAGGCGGGGGAGTCATTCTCCAACGACAAAATTGGAGTTACTTGCGCCACGGCTTGATTGTTTGGCTGGATGTGCCAGTTGAGGTACTCTACAAGCGTTTAGCAGAGGATACCACAAGACCCCTACTGCAAGATGTTGATCTCAAGGAAAAACTGCGATCGCTTAAAGAACAACGACAAGCACTTTACAATCAAGCCGATTTGCGAATCAGCGTCTTTGAAGAAGACACAACCGAACAAGTTGCCATGAAGGTACTTGAAGCAATTCCCAGCGTTCTCAAATAACCTTCTGATATTTTCTTTGTCGATAATTTTCTTCAGGAAAGATAAAAAATTACAAATTGCTATGGAAAAGTAGTAGCAATTTTGACTGCGTAAATAATGTTATATTTTTTAACGATGCGCTCATCCCATATAGGACAAACATCTTAGCCGTCGATATGCTTTTGTACTGTCTTATGAGAGATTGTTGAGAGTACCAAACTATGAGTACACTGTCTAGACCAGTTTTAACTGTCAACAGCTCGTCATGATGGTCAACGACACTGAGTACATCAGGCAAGATGCAGCAACTCGCGTGCAAGTGCTAAGCGAAGCATTGCCTTACATTCAACAATTCGCCGGTCGCACCGTTGTTGTTAAATACGGTGGCGCGGCGATGAAAGATAGCACCCTCAAAGATAAAGTTATCCGCGACATTGTATTCTTATCCTGCGTCGGTTTGCGACCAATTTTAGTACACGGCGGTGGACCAGAAATTAACAGTTGGCTGGATAAACTCGGAATCGAAGCGCAATTTAAAAATGGTCTGCGCGTTACCGATGCCCCCACAATGGATGTGGTGGAAATGGTTTTAGTCGGTCGAGTTAATAAAGAAATTGTCGCTTTGATTAACCAAGCTGGTGGCTTGGCGGTGGGACTGTGCGGCAAAGATGGTAATTTGATTACAGCCCGTCCCCAAGGTCAAGAAGACATTGGCTTTGTGGGAGAAGTTTGCGGTGTAAATATCAAGATTTTGGAGACACTGGCTAGTAATGGCTATATTCCAGTAGTGTCAAGCGTAGCAGCAGACGAGAAAGGACAGGCTTACAACATTAACGCCGACACCGTAGCTGGAGAGATAGCAGCAGCACTTGGGGCAGAAAAGTTGATTTTGCTGACTGACACCAGGGGTATTTTAAAAGATTACAAAGACCCGTCTAGCTTGATTCCTCAAGTAGATATTCAACAAGCACGGGAGCTGATTGCAACTAGTATAGTCAGTGGTGGGATGATTCCGAAAGTAAATTGTTGCGTGCGATCGCTTGCTCAAGGAGTACGTGCCGCGCACATCATCGATGGTCGCATTCCCCACGCCCTACTGCTAGAAATCTTTACCGACGTTGGTATCGGGACAATGATTGTCGGCTCTCACTCTCAGTTTATG
>CAXTNZ010000070.1:0-5438 GCA_964245695.1 uncultured bacterium
AAATACAACTTCTCCAGCGTATTCAACCGCATAAACGGACACTCATTACAATTACAATTATTCATCGGCGGTGCGGGAATAAACTGCTTATGCGGTGCTAATTTTTGCATTTGGTGGATGATTCCTGGCTCTGTAGCTACGATGAATTCTTCTGTTGGGCTTTCTTGACAATATTTGAGTAAAGCCGCTGTAGAGCCAATAAAGCTGGCGTGGCGCAATACGGAAGTTTCACATTCTGGGTGGGCGATCGCCTCTGCTTGGGGATGTGCTATTTTTAACTGCACCATCTTCTTCTCAGAAAAGGTTTCATGTACAATACAGCTTCCTTGCCACAGTACTAAGTCTCGCTGTGTTTGTTCCATCACATACCGTCCCAAGTTGCGATCGGGAGCAAAAATAATCGGCTGTTCCTTCGGTATCTGCTGCACTATCTTCACAGCGTTGGAACTGGTGCAGATAATATCGCTCATCGCCTTAATTTCGGCGGAACAGTTGATGTAAGAAATCACCAAATGTCCTGGATGCGCTGCTTTAAACTCTGCAAAATCCTGCGGTGGACAACTATCAGCTAAAGAACAACCAGCAGTCAAATCTGGTAAAAGCACCAATTTGTCAGGATTGAGAATCTTTGCCGTTTCTGCCATGAAGTGAACACCAGCAAAGACAATTACATCAGCATGAGTTTTCGCTGCTGCATTTGCCAGTTGTAGTGAATCGCCAATAAAGTCTGCGATATCCTGAATATCTGGCTCTTGATAATAATGTGCCAGAATTACCGCGTTGAGTTCTTTTTTGAGACTCTCAATCGCTGCAAATAAATCTAGTGGTAATGCACCCAGTTGGGTGTTGTCTCGTTGAGCAAGTGCAGTGGTAAACACAGTTAGGAGTTGCTAAAAGATGCAAGTAATTGTCTTGTGGAATCAATTATAGTAGTTTTTACCAAAAATAAAAGACGGTTAATCCTCCTTCTTTGGGGTTGTGTCAAAATCAGCTTCAGTTTCCTATGCTGGAAGAAGATGGCAAGGAAGATGGCATGAGCAGTCAGAAAAAAACAAGCATGGTGAAAATAGCTGTAGTCGGAGATATTCACGACCAATGGGAAGAAGAAGATGGAATTGCGCTCAAACATCTGGGTATTGACTTAGTGCTGTTTGTGGGGGATTTTGGCAATGAGTCGGTAAATGTGGTGAAAGCGATCGCTTCCCTTGACATCCCCAAAGCTGCGGTGATGGGAAACCACGATGCATGGTACTCTGCTACAGATTGGGGACGCAGAAAGTGTCCCTACGATCGCACTAAAGAAGATTGGGTACAGCAACAACTCGATTTATTGGGTGAAATTCATGTAGGTTACAGCAAGCTGGATTTTCCCGATTTAAATTTATCTGTGGTGGGTAGTCGTCCCTTTAGCTGGGGTGGACCGCAGTGGAAAAATAATGATTTTTACGAAGAAAGGTATGCAGTAACCAGTTTTGCCGAATCTTGCGATCGCATTGTCGCGGCAGCAAATAGCGCCGCTTATGAGACAATTATTTTTATCGGTCACAATGGACCTGTTGGTTTAGGTGATCGTCCGGAAGATCCTTGTGGTAAAGATTGGGAACCAAAAGGTGGAGACTTTGGCGATGCAGATTTTACCGAGGCGATCGCTTCTGTTCGCGCTGCGGGGAAAAGCATTCCCCTGGTAACATTTGGTCACATGCACCATAGTTTGCGACACACAAAGAAAATGCTGCGAAAGTCGCTTGTAGCCACAGAAAACACGATTTATTTAAATGCAGCGAGTGTGCCGAGGATTGTGCAAAATAATAGCGATCGCTTGCGTAATTTCTCGATAGTCACCTTGAAAGCAGGTGTTGTTTCCCAAGTCTCCCTAGTTTGGGTTGGCAAAGATTTCACCATTGCTTCAGAAGAAATTTTATATGAACAACCCAATCAAGTAGTGCAAACTGCGTAAATGAGATATAGTATGATATGTCTGTCTTAGCTGACAGTCTACCTGGAGAGGTGGCAGAGTGGTCGAATGCGCTCGACTTGAAATCGAGTGAGCCGAAAGGTTCCGTGAGTTCGAATCTCACCCTCTCCGTTGAAATTTTCTTTGATTAGACGAAGAGTGCTTTTGAAGTTAATTTTGCGAGGTTTGTTTAGGGCGTATCTCAAAAACAAGTTGAGCGCCATAGAAACAGACATCAAACTCACGAAAAAAATTCATTTGTCCTAACAGAAGCGGTACATTATTTGTTTTTGTCCAAGCAAAAGCAAGGTCAACACTAGGAAACTGCCCAACTTTCGCAGATACAATTAAGCCTCGTGCTTCCACTGTTGCGAGATTTCCACCTAGTCGCAATATGAGCCTTTGTTCCTCCCAGACTGCTCCTAACTGCACCCCAATCTCATAAGGCAAAACATTGACACTTGCACCTGTATCCAGCAACCCTAGAACCTCTAATGAGCGTTCTTGATAAGTTAAAGTCAATGGTAAGCAAGGTGAAGCTTCAGGAACTCCAAAAGAGTCATAGCGCTCAATAAAAGAAAATCTTTGTCCATTAAGCATTACTCAGCCTTTTTATGTTCCTCTAAAAGTTGCGCCAATTGATGGGCTGCTTCATTAGAATCATACGGCGAGTAAATAGGATAAGTCGTGTCAGGTTTTAGCAATTGGGCTTCCTCTTGAGCAAGTTCTGATACCAGAAACTGCATCGCCTCTAATTTTTGTGCGCGGCTTAGTTGACGTAGCATTGGCAGTAGTTCTGAGAATCCCATAGTAGCCACCTAGTACAGGATTTTTATTTTAACGCTTTGTGATAAAGCAAATTTATTCAAGAAGTACTTTGTCACAAAATATAATGCCTCTAATTGCATTTACAATGTATGCAAATGGATGCACAAACAGTATTTGAACCAGTAATGGAAAACATTAAGGAAGAAGCCCGTAAATTGATTGATAGATTGCCAGAAAACTCGACATGGGACGATTTGATGTATCAAATTTATGTCCGGCAAACTGTTGAAGCTGGACTGGCAGATAGCAAAGCTGGTAAAGTAACTTCTGTGCAGGAAGTACGCAGAAAATTTGGACTGCCAGAGTGAAAGT
Source organism: uncultured bacterium (assembly GCA_964245695.1). GTDB lineage: Bacteria > Cyanobacteriota > Cyanobacteriia > Cyanobacteriales > Nostocaceae > Hassallia. Next base: position 3,095 of record CAXTNZ010000070.1, read on the forward strand.
TTATTGGACAGAAACAGCCGTAGAAAATCTATCAGCAATTTATGCTTATATTGCCCAAACCTCTCCACAGTATGCAGCTAGAGTAGTTGACCGTATCACTAGGCGTTCGGAACAGATTGCCAATTTTCCTTTGTCGGGTCGAATTGTACCAGAGTTTGAAACCGAGCAAATCAGAGAAGTTATTGAAGGTTCATATAGAATTATTTATTACATTAAAAGCGAACAAATTGATGTACTTGCTGTTCTACATGGTTCACAGGAAATCACATCAAGTTCTGGGGATGGGTAAGAATTTTATGGGTTGAATCTAGCAAGTTCAGTTTCAACAGTTGATAATGCAATTGACATTACCGACATATTGAGTGGCTTATCATAATCAATCAAATTAGGGGCTGCTATATTGTCTGGAAACCACATTACTAAAATTCTTTCCTTGCTAAAATCTATTTCTTTTACTAGGTGTTGAAGGTCAGGAATATCAGGTAAGTTTGGATCATTTGCACTGAAGCGTTCAATCTTTACAGGATTGTTACCTCTGATTCCAAACTCTTTCTTTTCCTCATCGTTTACAACATCCGGACGCATATTGATAAACACAATATCGCTCATAGTCAGCATTGTAAAGGCTGTAACTGTGATTTGCTGTGTGTTTGCACCGAGAAAACAAGATAGGGTTTTAGCAATTATCTGGATCATCCCTGATTTGCCATAGTTTGGATCTAGCTGTTTTCTACGTTTGGCTTCGCCCATTGACTTCTATTCCATAAAATTATACTTATTTTACCCCTAAGTAAAGATTGCGGATCTGCCAGACTTATGAAATTACTAAGCGGATAAAAATAAATTATTACTGATAGCATACAGCGATCGCCTCCTTTTTCCTCTCAGCTTGCATTGTGCTAGCATCAAGGATAAATCCTGCTAGGAGGTCAACCAATGGCTACCCTTTATGTAAGAAATTTACCCGATGATTTATATGCAAAGCTGCAAGAGTTAGCCGCATCTCAGCATCGTTCAATAAATGCCCAAGTTATCACTTTGTTAGAACAAGTATTGACAACTCAAGCAGAAGAAACAGAAGAACAAAAGCGAGAAAATGTCCCAAAAGTTTTAGAGGAAATTCGTCAACGTCGTGAAAATCGTCGGACTGATATCGAATGGCTCGATAGCACTGCTATGATCCGAGAAGACCGCGATAGATGACTACTCCTTTTAGGTGTGTCGTGGATGCTAGTGTAGGCATTAAGCAATTCATCCCCGACCCGCTAACCCCTAAAGTTAATCAACTGTTTGCTCACCTGAGCAATCCGCAAACACAAATCTTTGTCCCAGACCTATTTTACATTGAGTGTGGCAACATCCTTTGGAAGTATGTGCGTGCTGGACTTTATGCTGTTGCTGATGTCCCAGCAGATTTAGCTAGTCTCAAAGCTTTTCCGTTGCGTGTCATTTCCACTGCTGATTTAATGGCTGATGCTGTAAATATTGCCTTAACTCATGGAATTTCGGCAAATGAAGCTTCTTATGTTGCGCTTTCACAACAAGTTGATGCTACTTTACTGACTCTTGATCAAAAGCTTGTTAACGCTCTAGCAGCTACTTCTTACGATGTTATCTCGTTTAATAACTTTGAGGTTCCGCTCTTGTCCTGAATTTAAATGTCGATGAATTAGAATACACAAAACAACCAAATGAACAATCTTAACCACGACTATCATCGACGCTTCGGAAATTGTTTTTGGTCAGCGTATAAACTGGGATGAAGATTTTGGTGGTGCAGAGCGTTTCCACAACTTGTCTTTGGATCAGCTAGAGAAGTTGCTAAAAGAGGGATTTGCTTACCCACAGGAAAAACAAAACTTTTCTCCCACAATTGAGCAATTCTACGAATTGGGCAAAAAGTGTGTTGCTAAGAGTTATAATCCGGTCTTTATTGGATATGCCATTTCCCCTGAGCGAGAAGATTACCGAACTAGCATTGAGGGAATTGAAGTAAGGCTAGAGACGGAACTAATTCAATCTCGAATTGATTTTAATCTCAGAGATGAGTTTGAGAAATTTGCTCAAAGTGCTGACGAAATAGATATAAATTTTAGTGTTCTCTATGCTTGGTGGGATTAACTAGCAGCGTGACAGCTTGGGAAAAGCGCGATCGCTTACTCCTCGATTACTTCAACTAAATCCTCAATCATCACATCAAACAAACGGGCTAATTTCTGAATTGCTGTAAAGTCAACGCTTCCCATCCCAGGCGATCGTGCATAGGCTCTTACCGTACTGTACACTAATCCGGAACGGTCAGACACTTCTTTTAACGTCCAGCCTTTCTCCAAAGCAAATTCTC
>CAXTNZ010000070.1:5538-26725 GCA_964245695.1 uncultured bacterium
TATCTCATTACAACGTGAGGTTTACTTTATCTCGTCAAACGAGAATCCCTTAAATCAAGAGATATCTCATTACAACGTGAGGTTTACTTTATGGTATCATCACTCAAGCCAAAAGCGCTCGTTATCCGCGCATCAAAAATTGTTCACAAATCGTCAACTCTCCACAGGCTGGCACGATTTGTCACAGAAAACGCGGTAGCAATAATGTTTAACATCAAGTTTGAAGATATTTATGTAGTGGAATGCTGGCGCTACATAGTTTACGTCCACGCCAAGGGTGTGAGTAAATTTGTCAGCTTCGCCGATTTTCCGCCAATTGTGGGAGTAGAGCCACCCAGCCAATCAGACTTTATCAAATGGCGTAAGCGTTGGAGAAAGCAGCAAGATCCTGCACAAAAAAAGCAAGCGCCTTACCTGTGGGCGAAGTTTTTTACTTATGAGTTTTGGCAAGCGCATTCAGAGTCTGTATTGTACAACTGGGGTAAATTAGTGGCATCAATAAAGTTTGCGTTTAATGAAGAAAGGTTACAGGAACTGCGCCACAGCTATCGTCACGGAAAATCCCTTTTATCTCATACCTAGACGCTGTAGATAAAATTGCGGAAACGTCTCTACAGCGTCTTGGCGCGAAAGCGGATATTTGTGATAAGCGATCGCTTCGCTATTCAGCAGCTTTATTACTGGCTCGATTAGCACGCGCCTCCGCGGAAGCCATCACTTCGTCCATATTCTCCAGCATTTCGCCTGGGAAATTTTCCAAAACCCTAGTCGAAAGAGCAACCCGACCTTTACCCTCATCCAAGTCAATAATTACAGCTTTAATCGACTGACCGACTTGAAAAACTTTTTCTAAATTTTCAATAAATTTCTGGCTTACCTGCTTAATGTGGAGTAAAGCACTAATACCTGACAAATCAACAAACACACCAAAGGGTTTGATACCAGTAACTTTACCCTCCACTAGCTGATCTAGTGCCAACATACTGAAGCCAGCAGAACGAGTCGCCAAACGCTGAGAAAGTATGAGTTTATTGTTGTTGAGATCAACTTCTAAAAAGCCAGTAGTCAGAGTTTGACCTTTGAGAGCTTCTAAATTATCACGCTCAACCAAGTGCGATCGCGGAATAAATCCCCGCAAACCCTGCAAATCCACAGTGACACCACCCTTATTCACACCCATTACCCGCACTTGTACCGTCTGGCTGTTTTCTTGCATTTGCGCCAGCCGTTCCCAGATCTGCCTAATTTCCAGCTGTTTCCGCGACAGGGTAACTTGACCTTCTGCATCCTGTTCGCGGATAATTAAAAACTCTAGTTCTTCTTGTAGTGGCAACACCTCCGACAAATTGGTTACTGCTCTCAAAGAAGCCTCATCGCGGGGGATAAAAGCTGACGATTTGCCACCAATATCGACATATGCTCCATCATGGTCAAGCTGGAACACTTTGCCGTGTACCACCTGTCCCTTTTGAAACTGATAGTCGTGTTTTTCCAGTGCTTTGGCAAAATCGTCCATTGTGAACGACTTAGCTTCTTGAGAAAGTTTCGCTTCAGAATTCATGATCTTTGAAGATAAATTGCTATATTGAGCTGATGCCACTGGAGTTTTATTAACCGCCAAACAACGTCCACTTAACAACTCAGTAGTAGTTGTACGTGCAGTCAGGCGGTTCGAGGTGAGCGATCGCGCGCCTGTGCTAGTTTCTGTGCAATTGCAAGGCGTTTCTTTCTACACCGCCAACTGGCTGTCAAACAGTTGTTTCACCTGCTCCCAAGCATCAGCCGCAGCTTTAGGATTATAGCTGGCGCGATGGTCACAGAAAAATCCGTGGTCAGCTCCATCGTAGCGAAACAGACGATGCTCGATTTTATATTTTTCTAAATCTGCCTCTATTTGATCTACCTGCTCTTGAGGAATGCTGGCATCTTCCCTGCCAAAAAAGGCGTATAGTGTGCCTTTAATCTCTGGGGTGAGGGTGAGGGTGGGAGCGCCGCCTCCTGGCGTGCGGATGGCGATGCCTGCACCGTAGAATGAAGCGGTAGCTTTAATATCTGGTAAAGTAGCGGCAAGATATGCTACGTGACCGCCAAAGCAGAAACCAATACAGCCAAAGCCATCTTTTTTCACTTGGTTAAGGCTTTTGAGGTAGTCAATCGCTGTTTGAATATCGCTTAATAACTCTGATGCTTGGGAATGCATGGCATAGTTTTTGCCAGTTTCAATAGCTTCTGGGGTATAGCCAGTTTCAAAACCAGGGGCGATACGTTGAAAAATTGCTGGTGCGATCGCCACATATCCTTCTTTCGCAATACGTTCTGTAACTTCCCGAATGTGGGCGTTGACACCAAAAATTTCTTGCAAAACGATAACGCCTGGGTAGGAACCTGGTTCTTGTGGCTGTGCCAGGTAAGCCTCTATTTGTAAATTGCCTTGCTCTAGCTTAACCGTTTTGGTATCGATTGCTTGAAGAGTCATAATTATTTTTACCAGTGCCCTGTAATTATCAGATATAACTATGCCAGGATATCAACTCTATCTCACATCAAATTATCAATCATTGACTGCATGAGAAATTTCCTCGCCGAGAAATTCCGTGTATGAATAAAATATTTTACAAGTAGCATATGCAGCTGGTCGCAGGTCCACTACTAGCATTTTTGGAGGTTTGGTGATGATTCAATTCCGTATTCAGCCAGACAGTGAAATTCCCTCATCAACCCAGCTATTTAATCAAATCCGGTTTGCGATCGCTTCGCGGCAATATCCACCTGGGTACAAATTGCCTAGCACGCGGGCGCTGGCGATGCAGACGGGGTTACATCGCAATACGATTAGCAAAGTTTACCGCCAGTTGGAACAAGAAGGATTTGTCGAAAGTCTCGCTGGTTCAGGAATTTACGTCCGCGCCCAAGGGCATGAGGGCGGAAGTCGGCTTAAATCGCCGATTCTCAAACAACATCCTGAGGCTTACAAAGTTGTCCAGCAAGCACTGGATGAACTGCTTTCCCAAGGCTGCTCGCTCAATCAAGCTCGTGAGATATTTCTCGCGGAAATGGACTGGCGCTTGCGTTGTAGTGCGCGGGTATTGGTGGCGGCTCCATCTCAAGATATTGGTGCTGGCGAGTTAATGATGTATGAATTAGAACAATCACTGAAAATACCAGTACAGCTAGTAGCAATGGAAGAATTAATTACAGTGTTAGATCAAACTTCCTCTGCCACTGTGGTCACAAGTCGGTATTTCATTGGGGAAGTAGAAGCGATCGCCGCCCCCAAAACTGTGCGAGTCATTCCTCTTGATATCTACGACTATGCCAAAGAAATGAACTTAGTGAGAAACTTACCAAAAGACAGCTGTGTGGGCATAGTTAGCCTCAGTTCTGGCATTCTCCGCGCCACAGAAGTACTAATCCACGGCTTCCGGGGAGATGAACTACTCGTAATGACTTCCCAAGCAAAAGATGCCTACAAACTTCAAGCACTCGTCAAACGGGCAGAGGTAATTTTTAGTAGCGATCAAGTTAGTTTTGCCGCAGTGCAATCCGCAGTGCAAACTGCTCAAGAAGACATTATTCGTCCACCCAAGCTGATTCGCTGCGAAAATTACATCGGCGCAAAGTCGATTAACTTGCTCAAAAGAGAGTTAGGTTTGGGGTAATCTCTGGATGGTTAGCACTCATTACCAGACGAGTGAACTCGCGGCTACAAGAACAAAGTCCGCGTAGGCGGACTTAATGTATCAACTATCAACTAACTAATTCAAAAACTCTCGCACCAGCCGTAAATAAGTTGGTGCGTCTTCCAACATCGGGAAATGAGCAGTACGCTTAATCATGGCATACTCAACTTTATCGTTTAATGCCGCTGCCTGACGCCCCATTGCGGCGGGAATAATCTTGTCATACTCCCCCGCCACCAGCAAGGTTGGAACTGTCACCTTAGCAAATTCATCAGGCATTAACTCAGATGCCGCCTTACTTACAGAAGTAAAAATTGTGCCTAAAGCAGCATCATAATCTGCTACCAAAAAATCCTGCAAAAAACTTTTACGCTCGGCTGCGGGTATGGGACGATGTAGAAATCGTGCCATAAACATCCGGTCAACAAATGGTATTTTTCCTAACCATTTGGGACGAAATTTTACAACGTAGCCACCAAATTTATGAAAGGCTGAAAAAGCTTTTTCATCGTACTCAAAAATGCCGCTACAGGTCAAAATCCCTTTTTCTACTCTTTCGGGGTAGCGGTTGAGAAACAATGTGGCAATTGACGCGCCCATTGAATGAGCATTGATATAGACGCGCTGTAGCTGCAACTTATCTAGCAACATTTTAAAGTCGTCAGCGTATTCTTCTAATTCATAGGTTAACTCAGCGATCGCCTGAGATTCTTCTTGCAGTGACTGCGACTCGACAGATTCAACAACAGATTCACTCGCTTTAGCTACGATTGGTTGTCCACTAGAACGCCCAAAACCGCGCAAATCGTAGAGTAAACAATCAAATTCATCTGATAAAGCATGAGCGGTGCTTTGCCAATATTTAGCTGAACCCGCCCAACCATGAATAAAAACCATCACTGGTTTTACCAGTGAACCAGATGATTTTTTTATCCACTCGTAGTAATGCTCAACACCCCGAACATTAATATAAGGCATAAGTCAAAAGTCAAAGGTCAAAGGTCAACAATAGCCAATAACCAAAAGTCAATAGTCAAAAGTCTTTTACGCTCTGACTAATGACCAATGACTATTGACTAATGACCATTAAGCTGATTCTGGCTTGGGTAGCGAAGACGGATGCATCAAAAGTTCAGCTGTTGATCGCTTCTCTACCATCTCCCGCGTTACTGTGCAGCGAGTCAGATCCTTACGGGAGGGCAACTCGTACATTACATCCAGCATCAATTCTTCGATAATGCCGCGCAGCGCCCTAGCACCGGTTTTCCGGCGGTAGGCTTCTTGAGCGATCGCCCGCAAGGCTTCTGGTTTAAACTCTAGCTGGACGCTATCCATCTTCAGCAGTTTTTGGTACTGCTTCACCAAGGCACTACGCGGTTGGGTCAAAATTCCCATCAGCGCTTCTTCATCCAGCGGGTCTACCACCGCCACCATTGGCACCCGTCCAATGAATTCTGGAATCATCCCAAACTTCACCAGATCACCCGGTTCTAGATAGCGCAGAGTGTCTGCTGCCCGCTTTTCTTTCGATTGACCTTCGCCAGGTTGGACAAAGCCCATTGACTTTTTGCCTACTCTCTGATCTACAATTTTCTCCAGACCGACGAAAGCGCCGCCGCAGATGAACAGGATGTTGCTTGTATCAATTTGGATGCAGTCTTGATAGGGATGCTTGCGTCCTCCTTGGGGTGGTACGTTGGCGATCGTTCCTTCTAACATCTTCAGCAATGCTTGCTGCACGCCTTCGCCAGAAACATCCCGCGTAATCGAGGGGTTCTCGCTCTTGCGTGCAATTTTGTCAATTTCGTCGATGTAGATAATTCCTCGCTGCGCTTCTTCTACATCCAAATCTGCTACTTGCAACAGTCGCAGCAAGATATTTTCTACATCTTCACCCACATACCCCGCTTCCGTCAGCGTTGTGGCATCAGCGACGGCAAAGGGTACATCCAGGATTTTCGCCAGGGTTTGTGCTAATAGGGTTTTGCCGCAACCAGTCGGTCCCATCAGCAAAATATTGGACTTTTGCAGCTCTACAGCATCATCTGCCCCATTTTTGCCACTGCCTTTTGACTGGATGATCGCCAGCCGTTTGTAATGATTGTAAACCGCTACCGACAGCACTTTCTTGGCTTCGTCTTGACCGATGACGTGTTCGTCGAGATATTTTTTAATATCTTGTGGCTTGGGTATCTGATTAAATGAGATACTGTTAGAACGAGCGCGACGTTTTTGAGGCGGTTCTGACCGTGGTGCTGCTGGTGGTGTTGCCGCACCATTCGTGTCGAGTAACTCCTCATCTAGTATTTCATTACACAAGTCAACGCATTCATCGCAGATGTATACTCCCGGTCCAGCGATTAATTTACGCACCTGCTCTTGAGACTTGCCACAAAATGAACATTTTAAATGGGAGTCGTACTTAGACATACCAGCCTCTTATTTCACACTAGTGACGTTTTCCCCAGCGGTGGGTAGATTTTGTCTGGAAATGACTTGGTCGATTAAACCGTAGTTTTTCGCTTCTTCTGCCGACATGAAGAAGTCGCGCTCAGTATCAGCCTCGATTCTTTCCAAGGGTTGACCAGTATGAGTCGCCAATAACTGATTCAAATTGCCCTTAATGTAAAGAATTTCTCTTGCTTGAATTTCTATGTCAATTGCTTGCCCTTGAGCGCCACCGAGTGGTTGGTGAATCATGATCCGGGAATCCGGTAGAGACATCCGCTTACCCGCCGTTCCTGCTGTTAGCAGAAACGCCCCCATGCTCGCGGCTAATCCAAAACAAATAGTCACAACATCCGGGCGAATTTGCTGTATTGTATCATAAATTGCCATTCCGGCATATACGGAGCCGCCCGGAGAATTGATGTACAGTTGAATGTCTTTTTCTGAGTCTTCGGCATCCAGAAACAATAACTGGGCAACAATTGAGTTAGCAATAGTATCGTCGATTGGCGTTCCCAAGAATATAATCCGCTCTCGCAGTAGGCGGGAGTAGATGTCGAAAGCTCTTTCTCCCATACCAGATTGCTCTACCACCATCGGAACGATGTTGCTAGGGCTGCTTTGAGAGTTAATTTGTCTTATACCCAAACTGTTTATTGGGTAATTTCCCGACTGCGATATAAGCATAAAAGAACGTTTGACAATAATTAGGACAAAACTTAAAGCACGATTAGCTGCGTTTGACAGCCAATTGAATTTGTATTTTAGCTATGTGTTAACCATTATGCCTTATATAAATTGCTCTCGTGTTACACACTATCAAGCTAAGGCGGTGTTCTGGGTAGTAATTTATTTAAGTTTTCTTAAATATTTCGCCTGAGTTACGAGGCGCAAAGATAGGAGTCAGGAGGCGCGGAGGCGCAAAAGCACGGAGTTATTAGTCCCCCACTCCCCCTACTTCCCCTGCTCTTGAAGCTCCCGTTCGCGCAGCGTGTCCGGAGGACTCAGATCCCGAAGCTTCCCCTACTCTTCCTGAGTTAATTCTGGAGTAGATTCGGTGGTTTGTTCCTCTATCTCAGGTACAGATGCTTCTAATTCTGGTGATTCTGCATCTTCAAGTTGAGGACTCAAAGAGCCTTCAGGTACAAGTTCCACTGATGAGTGTTCTAAAAGCCAATCGATGACTTTTTCGGTTGAGAGTTCCTGAGCGACTACTGCGCGGAGTCTTTGGGGATCAACATCTTGATCAGCGTACTCCTGCATCAGTTCTGTGACTCTTGCCTCGATTTCTTCGGGTGTGACTTCGATAGACTCGCGTTTACCGATTTCTATGAGAGCAAGCGATCGCTTTAAGCGTTCAATTGCTTCCGGGCGCGATCGCTCTCGCAACTGAGGAATAATATCTTGGGTAAACAGCTTCTTGACATCCAACCCCTGTTGAGAAAGTCGCATCGCCGTTTGCGTCAGCATCTGATCGACTTCCTGCTCAATCATCGTTTCTGGTAAGTCTACTTCTACGTGCTTGAGCAGTTCTGCTAACAAAGCTTCCTGCTTATTCCCTTTCGTTTTAGCAGCAGCCTCTTTTTCATATCGCTCTTCTAAAGAAGCACGCAATTCGGCTAAAGTATCAAAATCGCTCATTTCTTGCGCGAAGTCATCATTTAATTCCGGTAGCTCTTTTTCCTTCAGTTCTTTGAGCGTTACCGTGAATTTTGCGGCTTTTCCGGCTAATTCTTCGTTCGCATAGGGATCGGGAAACTGAGCGGAAATTTCTTTGGTTTCGCCAGGATTTATCCCTACCATCCCCGTCACGAAACCGGGAATAAACTTGTCTTCCTGCAACTCTACTTGAAAATCCTCGGCTTCGCCGCCAGGAATTGGCTCAGGTTCTGCGGTTTCGTCTTCTCCTTTGAAGTACACACCTTTAAAATCCACCACAGCCACATCCCCGATTTGCGCTGCGCGTCCTTCCACAGGAATCAATGTTCCCATTTGCTGACGTTCGCTCTCTAGGACTGTATCCACTTTCTCTGGATCGGATTTTACTTCCTCAGCTTTAACTTCAAATTCGGTATACTTAACCAGATTTACTTCCGGTTCCACATCTACACCGGCAGAAAATATCAGAGGTTTACCTGGTTCATAATTATTAATCAATTCCTCAAACGAAGAGCGCAAGTGCGGTTGTCCGATCGCCTGGATTTGTTCTTGTTTTACCGCTTTCTCGATGCCATCTTGAATTATTTCTTCTAGTGCTGCTGCCTTGACTCTAGCTGTGCCAATGCGCTGTAGCAATATGGGGCGAGGCACCTTGCCTTTGCGAAACCCAGGAATATTAGCATCTTTAGTGAAGTTTTTAATGACCTTTTCGTAAGTTTGCTTAGTCATTTCTGGCGTAATCTCGATTTCCAGCCCAATTTGGCTAGCGGGAAGTTTTTCCTGGGTGACTTTCATGCTTCGTCTGTGTTGTCTGCTATTTTTACTACGAGTGGACTAGAGACGCACACCATGTAGAGCGTCTAGATTGAAAAATGGATGCCCTTCAGCAGAGATCCAGTTTACTGCTAATGTCAAAGCACTTGACACTTTAGCGCAATAAATTTACCTGGGGACGCTTGGACGCTTGGACTCTTGGACTGGTGAGTCGAGCACAATTCTCCTGGTTTCCCTAGAATTGTCACAGACGCTGCGCTATAACCGCGCTTCTCCGTTGCGTTAGCTTCCCGGAGGGTAGGAGTACGTGTCGGCACGCGAACCCGAAGGGGGACTGGGGACTAGTAAAGGAAGAATTGTGTATGTTTTCTTGCCTAAGCGCCTAAGCGCCCCAATCCAAATTGAATCTCTCGCATTGGTTTTTCGCTCTTGGGCTAACACCGTGATATTCTGGTTCTCAACCAGCAGTTCGTACTTTTTTCCTTATACCCCAAGAGCGCTAGCCGCCTTGAGGCATAGCTCAGGAACGTTCATGTGCTGGTTTACTGTCCATTTGAATCATAGTATATCCATCGTCCTGGCAACCTAGTTTACAGGAGAGATGTTTGTTGATATCGGCATCCTGCTTGTACGCCTAAGCGCAGATATCAACCTTTTAGCGCCAAATAGAAGTTTGTTGTATAATGTCTATTTTAAATTGGTGGCAAATTGTCAAATTAATTGTTATAAAGTGCAACATTACTTATGTAACCAAGAAAATAAATAATGTATTAGATTAAGAGATAGATGGAATCACTAAAAATAATCAAAGTAAATTATTAAAATTTATTTAATATCTGCTATTGCTAATTAAGTATGTATGGATAAATTGTGAAGTTGACAATCAATGAAGAAATGGCAAAAAACATCTTAATAAAGTAAGGAGGAAGCAAATTTGTCTAAATCCTATCGTGTAGCTATTTTGGGAGCGACTGGTGCAGTTGGTAAAGAACTGCTGGAATTACTTGAAAGCCGTAATTTTCCGGTTTCGGAATTAAAGTTGTTAGCGTCAGAACGCAGTGCGGGGCAAAGTCTGTTGTTTAAAGGAGAAAATTTATCAGTAGAGGCGGTGAGCGATGCCATGTTTGATAATGTGGATATTGTGCTAGCAAGTGCTGGCGGTTCAATATCCAAAGCTTGGGCATCAATAGCTGTCGCGGCTGGTGCGGTGGTGATTGATAATTCCAGCGCCTTTCGCATGAATCCAGAAGTTCCTTTGGTAGTTCCAGAGGTAAATCCTGAAGCCGCAGCTAACCACCAAGGCATTATTGCCAACCCAAACTGCACGACAATTTTGATGGCGCTAGCAGTATACCCATTGCATAAAGTTAAACCAGTACAACGCATTGTCGCCGCAACTTATCAGTCTGCAAGTGGCGCGGGTGCGAAAGCAATGGCAGAAGTAACAACCCAAACAAGCGCCATTTTACAAGGACAAAAACCAGTCGCGGAAGTATTTCCTTACCCGTTGGCGTTTAATTTATTCCCGCATAACTCCCCATTGAATGATTTGGGATACTGCGAGGAAGAAATGAAAATGGTTAACGAAACCCGAAAAATATTTGGGAATCAAGATATAAGAATCACCGCAACTTGTGTACGGGTTCCCGTACTTCGCGCCCATTCGGAAGCGATTAATCTAGAATTCGCGACACCTTTTGCAGTCGAAGAAGCCAGAGAAATTTTAAGTAATTCCCCTGGTATCAAATTGGTAGAAAATTGGGAAACTAATCATTTTCCCATGCCAATAGAAGCTAGCGGTCAAGATGAAGTTTTAGTAGGGAGAATTCGCCAAGATATCTCTCATCCGTGCGGATTAGAACTGTGGCTGTGTGGCGACCAAATTCGTAAAGGCGCGGCGTTAAATGCAGTGCAAATTGCTGAGTTGTTGGTAGAAAAAAATATACTCAAACCGATGGCGGCTTACGTTTCAAGTTAGAAAAAAGAGTAAATTAGTTTGAGAAAAATTGCTAATAAAGATACAGAAAAATTAACGCAAATGTGCGAATCACGCTCTTATAGCAATTTGCAGATGAGTTATGACAAGAGAAAGCCACCAAGATAAATAAAAAACTACACGCCATGTAATTAGGAGTGAAAAAAGGGTGGTAGATTTTGGTAGAGTTTTGACAGCTATGATTACGCCGTTTAAAGCAGACGGCAGTGTAAATTATGATGTAGCCGCAGAACTGGCAGCACATCTAGCGAAAAACGGTACAGATACGTTGGTAGTATGTGGAACAACTGGGGAATCTCCGTCCCTAACTTGGGAAGAGGAATATCAGTTGTTTGTTGTGGTGTCCGAAGCGGTGGCAGGAAAAGCTAAAGTGATGGCAGGATGTGGTTCCAATTCCACCAAAGAAGCGATCGCTGCTACCCAAAAAGCCGCTAAAATAGGAGTAGATGGTTCTTTACAAGTTGTTCCTTATTACAATAAACCTCCGCAAGCCGGACTGAAAGCGCACTTTCAGGCGATAGCACAAGCCTGTCCCGACATACCGATGTTGTTATACAACGTCCCAAGTCGTACTGGTCAAAACCTCAGTCCAGAAACAGTAGCAGGTTTAGCCGAGGTAAGCAACATTGTTGGGATCAAAGAAGCTAGTGGTAATATAGACCAGGCAAGTGAAATTCGCCGCTTGACACCGAAAGAATTTCAGATTTACTCTGGAGATGATTCACTAACTTTGCCTTTGTTAGCGATCGGGGCAAAAGGAGTAGTCAGCGTGGCGAGTCATCTGGTAGGAACCCAACTACAGCAGATGATCCAAGCCTTTTCAACGGGTAAAACTCAAGTTGCGACTGAGATTCATCTGCAACTGTTCCCGTTGTTTAAAGCTTTGTTTACAACTACAAATCCCATTCCACTAAAGAAAGCTTTGCAACTTCAAGGTTGGGAGGTAGGTTCAACTCGTCTACCGCTGTGTGAAGCCGACGCAGAAGTTACTCAAAAGTTAAAGACGGTTCTTCAGGAACTTAGTTTAATCTAAGCACCAAATTGTTGCGTGCTGACAAGTTTTGGCTACCGTAGTTACTTAGAAACAATAGGCGTAATTTTTACTTCTGTTGCGGAAACAACGCTCGTGCTAAGACTGACGATATAGTATGAATCTTTCATGTAAAGTCGATTTTATTGAACAATAGTTCCATCTGAATTAGAAATTTACTAGTTTCAAAGTGACATAAAAGACAAATACTGTTGCCTGTAATAGAAGACAGCTTACTTACAACTTATTACCACAAACAAAAATCCAAGGAGAAAATGACTAAAAACGAAACTAACTCCGCCCTAAAAATCATTCCATTGGGCGGCTTACATGAAATTGGTAAAAATACCTGTGTTTTCGAGTACGACGACGAAATTATCCTGTTAGATGCAGGTTTAGCATTTCCTACAGAGGCGATGCATGGAGTAAATATTGTTCTCCCAGATACGACATATCTACGGGAAAACCGGCATAAGATTAAAGGCATGATCGTTACCCACGGTCATGAAGACCATATCGGCGGTATCGCTTTTCACCTAAAGCAATTTGACATTCCGGTGATTTATGGACCGAGACTAGCACTGGCAATGCTAGAAGGTAAATTAGAAGAAGCGGGTGTACGCGATCGCACTGAATTAAGAACAGTCAGACCCCGTGATGTGGTGCGATTTGGCAAATCATTTGTAGTCGAGTATATCCGTAATACTCACTCAATTGCCGATAGTTTCACTGTGGCAATTAATACGCCAGTTGGTGTAGTCATTCACACAGGCGACTTTAAATTTGACCACACCCCAGTTGATGGGGAGAATTTTGACTTGCAACGGCTAGCCGAACACGGCGAAAAAGGCGTACTTTGCTTGATGAGTGACTCAACTAACTCAGAAGTACCCGGATTTACCCCATCGGAACGTTCAGTTTATCCCAACCTAGAGCGCATCTTCATGCAAACACCTGGGCGACTGTTCGTGACTACCTTCGCTTCCAGCGTGCATCGGATCAACATGACTTTACAGCTGGCGCAGAAGTACAACCGAGTAGTGGCGGTTGTCGGACGTTCAATGCTGAATTTGATTGCCCATGCGCGTAATCTTGGTTATATCAAGTGTGAAGATAATCTCTTACAGCCGTTACACGCGGTTCGGAATTTACCTGAAGATAGAGTGTTGATTTTGACCACTGGTTCTCAGGGCGAACCGATGTCGGCAATGACGCGGATTGCCAACAAAGAACACCCCCATATCAGAATCCGACAAGGCGATACAGTAGTATTCTCTGCTAACCCGATTCCCGGAAATACGATCGCTGTCGTCAACACTATCGATAAGTTGATGATGCAAGGCGCAAATGTAATTTACGGTAGAGAAAAAGGAATACACGTTTCCGGTCACGGCTGTCAAGAAGACCAAAAGCTGATGATGGCGTTGACTCGACCCAAGTTCTTCTTACCAATTCACGGCGAACATCGGATGCTAGTGAAGCACTCCCAGACGGCTCAAAGTGTGGGAATTCCGGCAGAGAATATGGTGATTATACAGAATGGGGATGTAATAGAATTAACGGAAAATTCTATGAGTGTTGCTGGGAAAGTGCCATCAGGTATCGAGCTGGTGGATACTACTAGTTCTGGCATGGTCAGCGCCAAAGTATTGCAAGAACGGCAACGTATGGCTTCAGAAGGCATCGTCACCATCGCTGCGGCAATTGATTGGAATGGCAAGCTGATGGCAAAACCAGAAATTCACCTGCGCGGGGTGGTAACAAGTATAGAGCGATCGCTCGTGCAAAAGTGGGTTCAACAGCGGATTGAAGAAATCCTGACTGTGCGTTGGTCTGAATTTACCAATCCTAACTTTGAAGGCGAGCAATCACAGGTAGACTGGGGTGCATTGCAAGGCACTTTAGAGCGGGAATTGCAACGATCCATCAGAAAGGAATTGCAATGTCAACCATCTGTGACTTTGTTGATGCAAGTCCCTGAGGAGCCTCCTGTGAAAGTCGCTGACGGCAGAAGGCGTCGCACTCGCACTACTGCTCAAGTGGCGTCGTAGGGAATTTAAAATAAAAGCCTCACGCACTCGTCGCAAAGACGCACTCGTTGAATCAGCGCGTCTTTGCGTTTTGGTGTGAGATAGCGATACCTACGGGTAAGCTTCTCTTCTCAATCGCGGAGACGCTGCGCGTTTCGTGTCGCTGCGCGAACGCTAACGCAGACAGGGTGTTTTAATGAGGCGAGGTGACTTAAGTTACGCTCGCCTAGATTTTGTTGTGGCTGTATGAAAACACGCCCTAGTCCCTAGTCCCTAGTCCCTAATCCCCAGTATCTAATGTGCTACTAAAAATACTGGCACAAGTTGCTTGCATTAACTTTTGTAAATGTTACAATAATACCTGTCAAAAGGCAGAGGTCTTTATTAAAATTTAATCTATGTCAAGTTATGAACAAAATAGTACTAGTACAGTTCCGATTCATGGAAAAGTGCGCTTAACTTGACGTAGTAACAAATAGATTCTGATTTAAGTAGCTACCCAAACATCAGAGAGTGTCTTAATTAAAACACGATTTTTCCCGGAAAAGTCGTTGTCACCTTGTAGAGAGTCATCGGAAAGTTCCAGACCCTCAATAACATAGAGGAGCGAACAATGAAGGTGTTCAATAATACCACACCAAAGATTTTTTTCGGAAGCTGGGTGTTGTTAAATCCAGCAAATGCGTCTGACACTAATGTAAACGCGCTGTACAGTCGTTCCTCAGAGCCTAACTGTGACTTTCTCCAAGCGCTGCGGCGTTGGATTGACAACATTAAAGTAAGCGATCGCGCCTTTGCTCACCGCTTGTGCAAACTGATTCCTGCTCAGTGTCCCTTTGAGCGCGATGTAAAGTTATTCGGTAAAACCCTGTTTCATATCCCGCCGATGTGTAAGCTCAACCCCTTATACGAAGAAGTGGTTTTCTTACGCTTCCGAGCGCTGTGCTTTCTAGCCGATGACTGCGGCGAGGATGTATCACAGTATTGTTAAAAATGTTACTTGGGGCGGGGGTTCCCGCGCCCGTACAAGAGTTAGGAGTAAATGAAAAACTCCTAACTATTTTTTTTGCCATTTTTGGATCGCTTCTTGAGCTTCCTCGTAAGGGGCTGTTACTTCTGGAACTAAAGTAGCGGTTTCGATTGCTGCTTTAAATTCGCCTCTAGCAGCGCGACGCTTGGCGAGAGTTAAAATTGTTTCACTCCATTTATTCATCGATTTTTGTGCCTGATCGAAGCCTGGTTGACCGGGTGATACTTTCTTGGCTACTTCGATCGCCCGATTGTAAGTAGATGCTTGTCCGGGCTGAATTAAGCCATTAGCTGCTTCTATTACAGTTGTATTACTCACATACTGCTTTGCTTCTAGCCGCCACTGATTGATTGCGGCTTGCGCTTTGGGATAAAGTGGCTCACTAGGGGTGATTAATTGAGTTGCGGCGATCGCATTCGCATATTGTTTTTGCTTGGCGCGACCCTCCGCTAAATCTAAAATCATCTGGCTCCAAATTTTAATATTCTCCTGAGCTTGATCGTAAAGCGGTTCACCTGGTTTGATTTTACGGGCAGTGTTAATCGCCATTCTCAGGTCGCTAGCTTGAGTTTGTCTGAGCGACATTTTCGCCAAGTCTAACAATGCTTGGTTTTGCTGTTGTGACTTGGAAAAGGCTGTTTGCGAGTTAGATTTGCTTTTTGGTGTTACTGGTGCGTTTGTCTGGGAGATAGAGCGAACAGTTGGTGAAGTCTTGACATTAGTTGCAGTGTTAGGTGCTTTTGGCAATATCTCCGCCACTCTAAATCCTGCCTTATTGCGGAGACAAACTAGCACGATTGAGCTTAGCAACATGGTGACGCCGACACCCCACAATAGAAGCTGATTCCACAATCGAGTGTTTGGCGTCCTTTTATTTTGAAAGTTTTTTGTCTTAGTAAGGGGTAATCGGGAGACGTAGGGTTGAGGAGACTCAGGGATGTATCTTCTGTCTGTACTCATCTGTTGCGAATCCCGCGAGGGAATATCTTCAGACTGTTCTCCACCTCCAAAGCTGCGAGAGATAGAAGTCGTAGTTGGGACTTCTCCCCACATTGGTGTCTCAGGTGCAAATTGTTGTAATTGGGCTGAAGTTCTTCTAGGGGAAGTGTCTTGGAGGGGAGGTGCAACTGCAACAGCAAATATTTCTTCTGTAGGAAAAATTGAGGCTTCCTCACTGTCGCTTTTCTCACCCCAGTATGGCAAGATTTCTTGCGGGTTTGATGGAATAATAACGACAGGGTTTTGTATGGGACGCCAGTAGTGTTGACAAAACTCTGGAGTGCGATCGCTCAGGTAGCTTTGTAACTCTGCCAAGCTGCTACCATGACCGGAACGCAAAGCTGCTAACAGCGCTGCTGTAAAGATTCCGTGACCTAGTTCGCTACTCTCGTGGGAGAATTGCTCTGGTTGGCAAGAAACAATTGTGGCAATTTGAAGTTCGTTGGCTAGTTCTAGGGTTTCTTGCCCAACGAAAGCATTCCCTTGATTTCCAATGCGGTTGATATCGAGCAGTAGCACAACATTCAAGTCAGCAAATTGCAGACTTTGCATTAGCGATCGCACTTCTATGCCAGTATCAGGAACGCGACCCGGATTTCCTTCCACCGGCATCAAATAATCGTTGTCGTTGTAGTTTACCCCATAACCGCTAAAGAACAACCACACATGGTCTTGCGGTTGCCAATATGTCGCTACCAAATCCTCAAGCACAACGAGAATATTCTCTTTGGTGGGATAGGTAGATCTGTTGCCAATAGGCGGCGAAGTATCTGTCATCAACAGACACTGTTGCGGCGAAAAACCTGCTTGTGCAACCAAAAAATCCTTTAGCGCCTCCGCATCTGCTTGGGCACAACCTAAAGGCTGAAAGAACTGATATTGATTTATGCCTATAGCGATCGCCCAGTGATTTGCCATCGCGCTCTTTGTAGTTATTGTTTGCTTACATAAAATTGCGGTTAGCTTTGCTGAAAAAACAAGGCTAACCTATGTCTTATACTCTAAGTGATTCTGAGCTAACCTTATCTTTTTATGTACTTTTTATTACATGTTTTTCAAAAATACTTTCGCCCAATTGCAATTACAGATCATCAGTAAGGAGCTACAAGGTCATGAGCAACAGTGTTGCTCACCAACCATAATCCATCATACCCTTTCAAGTTATTAGCCAAATTGCCAAAAGAATCCGGATAATTCCTTTAATAGTTTTGCTCTTGTCTGGGATTCCTGGTGAGGAGCATGTGAAGCGATCATGCTGTTTATGTTTTATTTAATACAGTGTAATTTTACTTGGCGTTAGAAAAGAAAGATGGCATTATACCATTTGACGCTCATTCCTGATACAATTCACTTTCCCTGCTTCCCCTACCTCAAGAGATCAAGAAAGCTTGCCCATATGTATCAACCTTAAAGTGAAATGGTATTAGGGGGGGACGGGGAGATGAATTTTCCCCTTGTTCTCCTAATTCCCTTCCACTCAGTTGCTAACTGGGTGTCGATTGATGGCTTAGAATAAAAAGGTTGTCAAGAATTGCAATATCCGCTATCATGGCTGTTCCTAAGAAGAAAACATCAAAGTCCAAACGAGATAAACGCCGAGCTACCTGGAGACACAAAGCAGTAGTTGAAGCTCAGAAAGCTCTATCCCTGGGTAAGTCAATTCTGTCTGGACGTTCTACATTTGTCTATCCAACTGATGAAGAAGAGGAAGAAGAATCATAATTTTCTCCTCATGAATAGGTAGTCCGCAAAAGCGACAACAGGTCGATGAGAAATTGGTAATAGGTAATTGGAAACACCTATTACCTATTACCTATTACCCATGACGGATGATAAACGCGCCAATAATCATATAAAGATTAACTAAGTAAATGAGTGTAAATAAACGCTTTAAAATGTAGTGAGCGGCTCTATCCCTGAATGCCTTTGCAATTGAGCGGTAAACCGCTCACTACGAACTAAGGGTACATTTTATGTTTAATTACGCCCACTTACTTATCTTCAGAAAATTTATTTTTTTTCAATTATGCTAGGTAAATTTTTTCAGAAACCACAAAAAGAAGAAAGCGATCGCGTTCCTCAAGGACAATATTTAACTAAGGGCTTCCCTGTCTTAACTTACGGTGCAACGCCGAAAATAAACATAGATGAATGGGAATTTAAAGTTTGGGGTTTGGCAAAACCTGCTACTTTTACTTTGTCTGATTTTATGGCATTACCCCAACATCAATTTACAGCAGATTTTCACTGTGTAACACGTTGGTCAAAACTCGATGTCAAGTGGACTGGTGTTAAAGTTACAGATTTTATGAAGCTGATTGAGGTAGACCCGAAAGCGGCTCACATTATGGAACACAGCTACGGTGGCTACACTACTAATATTGCAATGGAAGACTTTGTGCGCGAAGAAAACTTCTTTGCTTTTAAAGTATTTGATGAAGATTTGCCAACAGAACATGGTGGTCCAATGCGGTTAGTTGTTCCCCACCTTTACGCTTGGAAAAGTGCTAAATGGATTAATGGTTTAGAATTTTTAGAGCGCGAAGAACTCGGTTTTTGGGAACGTAATGGTTATCACCGTCGTGGTGAACCTTGGGCTGAAGAACGTTATAGCAATTAATAATGGGGACTGGGGACTAGAAAAAGAATTATTACCAATGCCCAATTCCCTATTCCCTATCCTAGAATTCGCTTTAGTAAGGATAATTTACCTTCGTAGGGAGGGTACAGCCATTTAACGTCTAGCAGGAAAGGCTTGTATAACACGCTTTTGTAATGGGAGAACGTGTCAAAACTAGCTTTACCGTGATAGCTACCAATACCGCTTTCACCTACACCACCAAATGGTAAAGATGAGACACCAACTTGGATAACTGTGTGGTTGATACATACTCCTCCAGATGAAGTTTCCTGACATACTTGCTTTTGGAGGTTTTTGTTTTGGGAAAATAGATATAAAGCTAGGGGTTTGGGTCGAGAATTAATTAAGGCGATCGCTTCACCAATATCTGTGTATTCAATAACAGGCAAAATGGGTCCAAAAATTTCCTCCTGCATCACTGCATCTGCTGAGGAAACTTTATCAATCACCGTTGGGGCAATATAAGATTCTGAAGAATTAGTTTCTCCACCAACTATAATTTTACCATCTTTTAAGAAGTTAACCAACCTGTCAAAGTGTTTTTGATTAATAATTCTGGCATAATCTGGACTGGTTGCCGGATTCTCACCATAAAATTCTTTCAAGCATTTTTGGATACCAGCTAACAAATTATCTTTGATTTTTTTATCAACTAAAAGATAGTCAGGTGCTACACAACTTTGTCCGGCATTGAGAAATTTGCCCCAAGTAATACGTCTAACAGTTTGTTCAAGATTGATGTCATCATCGACAATGCAAGGGCTTTTACCACCTAATTCTAGAGTTACTGGTGTGAGGTGTTTTGCAGCAGCTTCCATGACTATTTTACCGACTGCTGTGCCACCAGTGAAAAAGATGTGGTCAAACTTTTCTGCTAATAGTTGTTGACTTGTTTCTACACCTCCTTCTAGGATTGTAATATAAGCCGGAGCGAAAGATTTGCTAATAATTTCCGCTAAAACACGAGAAGTATGAGGTGCAAGTTCTGAAGGTTTGAGAATTGCACAGTTGCCGGCAGCGATCGCACCCACTAATGGGGATATAATCAACTGCAATGGATAGTTCCAAGGACTTATAATTAAAACCACTCCCAGCGGTTCGGGATAAATTCGTGCCGATGCAGGAAAAAACTCAAGGGAAACTGCTGCTTTCTCAGGCTTAGTCCAATTCTTAATATTTTTTATTGCATTATCAATCTCCTTATATACTAAAACTTCTGTAGCATAAGCTTCAAATTCTGGTTTATTTAAATCTGCTTGCAGTGCTTCGAGAAGAACTTGTGTATGCTCAATTATTGCTTGTTTGAGAGTTTTTAATTGGGCAATGCGAAAATCTATATTTTTGGTTTCTCCTGTTTTAAAAAAGTCACGTTGTTTGCGAATAATATCAGCGATGGATAAGTTAGTAAGCATGTTTTTGTCCTAAAATCCCAAATGTTTGAGTTAATTTTTAAACGCAGAGTGGCGCAAAGGTATACGCAAAGGTTCGCGGAGTCGTAATTAAAGTTCTTTGTGTTTTGAAAAAATTGGGATGCTCTTATTTTAATCGGCGTTTATCTGCGTTTATCTGCGGTTAATTATTGATTCTTAGTACTGTTTCACGGGTAAATTTACAATAAATATACTACCTTTACCGAATTCAGAATTGACTCGAATTGTTCCTTCATGTGCTTCGACGATT
Source organism: uncultured bacterium (assembly GCA_964245695.1). Taxonomy (GTDB): domain Bacteria; phylum Cyanobacteriota; class Cyanobacteriia; order Cyanobacteriales; family Nostocaceae; genus Hassallia. Next base: position 25,506 of record CAXTNZ010000070.1, read on the forward strand.
CGACGAGAAAGATAAAGTCCTAAGCCACTACCAGAACGCTTGTGACTTCCTTGGCGAAATCGTTCAAATAAGGTGGCTTGTTCTTGGGGGGGAATACCTGAACCTGTATCTGCTACTTCAATAGTAACAATTTCAGCTTGAGAAGTCAGACGGATGGTAATTGAACCGGTGTCGGTAAATTTGATAGCATTGCCTACAAGGTTGGTGAATAAGCGATGTAGTTCCAAGCGATCGCCTATCATTTTACTAGTTAACTCCTCTGTCAAATCAAGTTTTATACAAAGTGATTTGGCTTGCGCTAAAGGTGTTAGTTCTCCAGCAACCTCTTCTAATAACGATCGCAGATTAACTGGTTGAAACGCCAAGGTTTTGCGACCGGCTTCAAAGCGGTAAACTTCTAATAAGGTATTTACCATCGCTAGCAGGTTGGTATTACTGCGAGCCATGATAACAATAACTTCTTCCATTTGTGCTGATAGATTTCCTAAAGCACCTTGCTGAAACAGCATGAGTATTCGATCTGCTGCTACTAAAGGGGTGCGTAAGTCGTGGGTGAGACGCGAAACAAAATCTTCTCGCTGTTTTGCTATTTCGTCACGTTCGTCTATGCTGTGTTTGAGTCGAAGAAGCGATCGCACTCGTGCTAATAATTCATCCACCGTTACAGGTTTGCGGATAAAATCATCAGCACCCAAATCTAATCCTTGAGCAACATTCGGTGCATCATGAGCGGTAATCAGCAAAATGGGGATATATGGCAATTGCGTATTGCCACGTACACGCTTTGTAACTTCGTAACCATCCATTCCCGGCATCATCAAATCTAGCAATACCAAGTCACAAGTATCTTGTTCAATTTGGGCGATCGCTAAAGCACCATTTTCTGCCGTGCTAACTGTGTAACCTTCTTCCTCCAGAATGGTTTTGATTAAAAATATGTTATCAGGAGAATCGTCTACAACGAGAATTTTGTCAGATTGCGAACTCATATAAAAGCAATATATACGGCAGACAGAAAAATGTTTATTTTGGCTTTCTAGGCGATCGCCATTTTATATTTTCCCTTGGTTTAAAGGACTGGTTGCATATACGAGGGTTAACCCACCATCCCGCCTTGGACTCAAGTCCAAGGCTAATAGCCCAAGTCCATTAAAATGGACTCAAACCCAAGGAGAGTCTTTTTTTAAAGGACTGGTTGCATATTTTAGTCCACTTTCAGT
>CAXTNZ010000071.1:0-26541 GCA_964245695.1 uncultured bacterium
GGGGGCTGGGGGGTTAGGTCTGTTTTATGTTTTTTAACGTTGATCTACTTAGTTGATGGTTGATAGTTGTTCTCTTAACTCCTAACTCCTAACTCTTAACTGTTAAGCGACGTTCAAACCAAAGTCCGGCGCTAATGACACCGAAGCCGCACATCCCAAAGACAAATGACTTGAAAATTAAATCGGTGTTGTACTCCAACACGCGGCTAATAATTTGCAGGGTTAATAACAGCATTCCACCCCAAAAGGTGCGTCTATCACCGTATTCTATGCCGTGTCGCATTAGTCCAAAGGCAAATATTCCCAGAAGAATATTGAATATAAAAACTGCTAAACCAGCTATGCGGGTGACAGCTTGATGCCAAAAAGGTATTAAAACAACCATGACAATAAAGCTGGTAATGAAGACATTGGTGATGTCCATTCCTCGGCGGGTGAGGCTATTTCTATAGCGCAGCATAAACAGCCATTGCAGTACTACCAAGCCACTGAGAATTCCCAAATCAATTAGGGGAAATGACCTAATCGGTGAGTTGGTTGTTAGGGGATAATATCCTGAAGATGGATATTGCCAAACCCAATTGAAGGACAAGACATAAAATAGAATTCCGAAAAACCATAGCGCTAAACTTTGGGCGAGGGGTTGAAATAACCTAAAATTGATTGTGGGGAATAGTAGGTCATCGTAACTCCAAAATAGTGCGGCTGGAAGTGCAAAAGCAAAAGACGCAACCCAAGGCGCTGTATTATTAGAATAAGCTAGACGTTGCAGCGGATTGAGGTTGAATTGCAAGGATATAGTAAAGGCGATCGCTGCAAGAGCAAAAATCCAACGCGATCGACACAAGTAGGCTAAGGGTACAAACAGCAGCCAGATTAATAATGGCATGTGTTGCACCAACAGCTGCGACCAACTAAAATCACTTGAAGAGTAAGGTAATTCTCCCAATCCCGTCCAATATCCTATCTGTACGAGGATAATTGCTAGCACTCCCAAAGAAGTCAGGCTTAAACCATAAGCCATGATTAAAACACCCAACCCCCAGCAGAGAAACAGTTGGGAGGTTGAACCGCCAATGTTAAACATTTGCGCCATCAACGCAATATTTGCACCTAATATCAAAGCGCCTAAAATTAGCAAACCTTCTCCTAATAGTTGTTTGCTACGTGGCTGTTTTTTTCCTTCGGCGTTAAGTGCTGTGGGTTCTCTCCAGGAATAAAAACCTGTGATAGTAGTCGCGAGAAACAAACTAATCAAAATCACGAATTTGACTTCTCGTGACCATGCCTGCCAGTTTGCTGCTACAAAGGTAATTATGCCTAAGCTTAACAAAATGCTGCCCATCGCAATCACAATGAAAACGAAGCGATCGCGTGCAGCTATTTCCAGGTTATCAAATTGATAACGTTTTCCCAGGTCTTGGTAACATGAAGAACTAATAATTCCTTCATCCCGCCATTTTTGTGCTTCTTGGCGTAATTTTCGGCGAAAATTGTCTAATACCATGACAATCTCCAATGCCGTTTAGTCATAGCAATGCTCCATTTTATGTTGTGACTTGACAGGGTGAGTAGAGATGGATGTAACGCAGAAAAGAATCCCCACCTACCACCGTTCACGAATCACTATGCGGATTGCTATAAGGCGGTCATAATATTTTTAGTATGATGCCAACACTTTTATTAAATTGTTCTTATGTGACAGTTTGGCTTGTGGTTTTGTGAGTTGATAACTATTTACAAATGTTTATAAAAAAATTAACATAAATTTAAGCTCGTAGTGAGCACGAAGAGTGCTCATAATAAGCGATTTATCGCTTACTACTGATAAGAATACGAACCGCAGAGGACGCAGAGAAAGAGGGAAAGAAAGAGATTAGGAATTATTGGGGATGATTTCTAGTTCTTTATAGCCTGTTTGTTCATCGATAGTTCTATTGAAGATAAATTCTTCTGTTGTACCAATTATTATTTCGGCGGTTGTGTAGATGATGCATTCATTGTCAAGATGTCCGCCGATGATTTTACCTTGTTTATCGGAAATAGCAATATGTAAATGTACGCCGGAGGTTGCTATTGTTCCGTTTAGGGAAAGAATTTCAAATTTATCTATTAATAATATGCTATCTGATTGATTTGCAAAGCGAATTTTTGCTTGTTTGAGGCTACCAATAGCACTTAATATGAAACCTGCTTTTATATTTTCTTGATTAGCGAAGTTTTTTAAACTTTGTTTTAAATCTTCGTTGGATTTGAGTCTGAGAGGAAATACTTTCATTTTTGGTGCGGTTAGGAATAAGAAACTAATTTAGTAATTTTACTGAACCATTAAGTAGATAAATATTCATAAACTATACTAATATATTTTTAGGTGTCTAATATGTCAGATCTACCGCTTCAGTGTAAAAATCAGAAAGAACAAGTTGAGTTGATATTACAGCTTTTACAGCAAGAAGCAAGTTTGCGATCGCATGACGTTACATCAGTGCAAACTTCTTTGGGTAAAGCGATTTCTCCGAAGTTTGAAATTGTGTTTGCGGGTGCGTTTAGCGCGGGTAAGTCGATGCTAATTAATGCGCTGCTGGAGCGGGAATTGTTATATAGTGCAGAGGGACACGCTACCGGCACGGAATGCAAAATTGAATATGCGGAAGTTAATAAAGAACGAGTTGTTTTAACGTTTTTAAGTGAAGTGGAAATTCGAGAACAAGCAATTTGTCTGTGTCAACTGTTGGGATTTAAGGTAGGAGTTAATATTAATCAAGTTGAAGTAATTGATTTGTTGCATCAAGGATGTGAAGCAATTATTCAGCAAGAGGGTGGTGAGAATAAATCGGAACGTGCGAAACAAGCAAAGGCGTTAATTTTGTTGCTTGACGGTTATGTGGCAAACAGAGAACGTATTCATACAGTTAATAATGCCACATATTCGATGGAGCAATTCAACTTTTCTAATCTTAAGGAAGCTGCTGGATATGCGCGTCGTGGTAGCAACAGCGCCGTTTTGAAGCGCATTGAATATTATTGTCATCATCTTTTGTTGCAGGATGGAAATGTGATTATCGACACGCCGGGAATTGATGCGCCAGTTGAGAAGGATGCACAGTTAACTTACGCGAAAATTCAACATCCTGATATATCTGCGGTGGTGTGTGTGCTGAAACCTGCTTCAGCCGGTGATATGACGAAGGAAGAAACGGAACTTTTGGAAACGATGCGGGGGAATGGGGGAATTCGCGATCGCGTATTTTATATTTTCAACCGCATTGATGAAACTTGGTACAACAACCAGTTAAGGCAAAGATTGGATGATTTGATTAATGGGCAGTTTCGAGATACAACTAGAGTTTATAAAACTAGTGGTTTACTAGGATTCTACGGCAGTCAAATTAAACAGACAAGCGTACAAGATAGATTTGGTTTAGATTCGATTTTTGCTCTTTTGGGCGGGGGAACCCCGCGCGTACATGGTAGGGAGGAAACGCCGCAGTTTGTTAATGAGTTTAATCGCTATTGTGCAAATTCTGGCAAGCTGTCGCCTAATAAGTTCCGGATTTCGGTTAACAGCTTTGAAACTCCGAATGAGAATTATGTGCGAATTTTAGCTGAACAGGGAACGTCACTAATTAATCAGCTAATTGAAGATAGCGGTATTGAAGAATTTAGAACGGCTATTACGCGCTATCTGACTGAAGAAAAGCGTCCGGCTTAGGTAAACACAGGTAATTATCTGTGTTTATCTGCGGTTAAAGATTTTTCTCACGCAAAGGCGCAGAGACGCAAAGAGAAGAGTTGTTTTAGGTTTTAAGTCCGCGTAGGCGGACTTTGTTTGTATAGTCCCAGAATTCTATTCTGTTCGCGTAGCGTGCGCTTGGCGCAGGGCGTTTCGCCGATGTAGTGACGATTTATATTTTATGAGAATACAATTGTTGGGTATAGCTAGTAGTAAAATTTAACAATTTGAGGTTGATATGCAAGAAAATTTTAATCTACAAAATTGTAGTAATGATGATGCTTTGTTAGTTAAAGATAAGGCATTTAAAATTGGTCAAGTTAAGGAAGCCGTTACAAAAGCATTTCGCGGTGAATTAGCGAAAATACTTTATGATTTATTAAACTCCTACGGAGTACAGATAGATCCAGGCGGACACGTAAGTGGTAATAAATTTTATAGGCATAACCATAAATGGTTTGATGACGGAATAAATTGTGAAATACTGAAGATAGGAGCTAAAGGTTGGCAAAAAGGAAAAATAAAAATCAAAGTTACTTTAGAATTTTGTCCTGATGAACCGGAAATTGAAGAAGCACCAGAAATCACTCAACCCGAATCACCACTTGATGACATTCGTCGCATGATAAACGAAGTCACCACATGAGTAAAACTCCCCGCATTCGCATCCCGACCGAGGTGAGAAAATATGTATTTCAACGCGACAAATATCAATGTCAAAGTTGTGGTAAAGCAAATGAGGAAACTAATCTCACAATTGACCATATCATCCCCCTCGCCCGTGGTGGTCAAAATGACATCAGTAACTTACAAACTCTCTGCTTCACCTGCAACCTTCAGAAAACAGATAAAACAGTTCACCGCTTTCGGCGACATTTTGATTTCTAGGATAATATTGACTGTTAGTTTCTTAGCAATATGTCTAAAAATAGTAACAGTAACTACCAAAAATTTCCCAAAGTCACAACTCTTTTCTTTTGCTTTTTCGTGGTTATAGCTGTTTTTATAGCAGCTTTTCCCAAGCTATACGAAATAAAAGCAAAAGCCGGAATTGATTTAGCACCGGGAAAACACGCTGGTACTGTTTTTGAAAAATACAGCCACGGACTCTTCAAATGTGAGTGGCTTTATCCATACCATTGCGATCGCAAAGCTTCTTCAAAAAATATTCGCCCTCACATCTAAGTAGGGGGAGATGAGGGAGATGGGGGGATGGGGGAAAGAATTATTCTCATTGTCCCCCTTATCCCCTTCTTCCTTTGCGCCTTTGCGCCTTTGCGTGAGATTTATCCTAATTGACTCAACCAAAGACTAACATCAACAGCTAACTTTTGTCCTAACTTCAGTAGATGACGACACTGATTAGTATCTTTACCCTCAGCCAAAGTAGCCGCACAATGCGGTAATATTTGACTGTGCAAACAGCTAAAATATAATTCCTGGGATCGCTCCAGAGAGATGCCGATATTCATCTGATAGCCGATATCTATCAACCTTTCCAAACGTTGGATATCTGCATCAAATGTGCCGTTGGGATCGTGCAACAATTGCCAAAGCGATCGCAAAATCAATTGCTCTAACATCACCTTGCCGTCGTGAATGTTCAACCGACAATGCAGATGTTTCGCTTCTTTGGCGATCGCCTCCAATTCTACCAGGTGATTCGCGAAGAGTTGCGGCTCGGCGATGTCTTGCTCAAGCGATCGCAATGTCATCATACACCGATGCCCTAAGGCAATCTCTGCTGCCACCTGCAATTCTTGCGGTACTTCCAGTTGATCCCGGTGGAATGCCATCATCACTCCGTAATTATCCCTGTACGTTTGAGTATAAAGTTCATTTAAACGTGCCAGTGTTTCCTGACTCAACAACCGCATAATTCGATGGCGTTCCTCAGCGAATAAATTCTGCAAGCTGAAAGGTTCTTCGCCAAACAACTGCGTCATCGCCAAGATAGTATGCGCCGCACTCGCTTGTTCTAGCGCCCCAAACAGCTTTTCTTTTAACTGGCTGTAACTACGTCTACCCTCAAACGGTTGAATGCAGCAATGAAAATCCCAGCCTCCCAAATGCAGCACGGCAAAGACTAAATGTTCGCTTTCCCAAGTAATTTCTGACACCAGCTTTACTTGTCCCATCGCTAAGGTTAGCGATCCCAGGCGTTGCATTTGGTAATCTAGCTCATTTGCGGTGTAGCAATAAACGCGCTTTTGGTAAGGATGCGGAAGTTTGCTGGCAGAATTGCGCGTTTCTGTCGGTTTGCGATCGCCATTACCAAATAATGAAGTAATCGCGTAATGTGCTGCAACTTGCTTAAAACCGACTTGCGCTGTTAGCACCAGTTGGCGATAAATTTCCCCACCATGCTTGAATATATCAACATTACTGGGGGCTAAACCAAGGCGTTTGACAAAGCCTTTTTCTAACTGTACACCCGCCACATCTCCCGCCAATTCCATCGCCCGCGCCGCATAGCGCATAATCTGCGTTCCTTCTGGGCGGGAAATTTCTTCAAAAAACCAACCGCAGCTGGTGAACATCAGCAAAGCATGACGCTGCATTTCTAAAAGCCGTAATGCGTCTACTTGTTCGGCGGCTGTCAGTTTGTGCGTTTGATGGCGGCTGAGGAATCTGTTAATATTCGCTGGAGAGCGATCGCGCATCACTTCGATATATTCATTTCTCGCTTGCCAGGGATCGCTGAAAAGCTGTCTGCCATATTCTTCATATACGTCAACTAAGCGATCGCGCAGCCAATTTAGCGCATCTCGCAACGGACGCCGCCATTTTTGATGCCAAACCCCACCTTCACCACCACAACCGCAATCATCTTGCCATCTATCGACACCGTGAGCGCAACTCCATGCTGTGACTGGTTTTAATTCCACTTCCCACGCAGGCGGTTCTAAGCTGAGGTAGTGGGCAAAGTTCGTTACTGTCCAACCTTGGCGAGGAAATTCTTCTATAAAAGCGTAAGCGAGAGTTTTCTCAGTTCCCTTCTTATGATGTCCAAAGGTTTCCCCATCCGTCGCCACAGAAATTAACTGTGCAGGACGATGATCCCCGCGTACCGCTGAACCAATGCGTCCTGTAAAGTGACTGGAATTGTAAACCACATCACTAAAACCCATATCCCGCGATATCGGACCATCGTAGAAAAAGATATCGATATATGGAGAAAATTGGGGATCGGCATTTCCCAGTTTCTCGTCCCTAGTCCCCAGTCCCCAGTCCCCTTTCAAATAACAGCGATATGGGCGGGTAGAATCAATTTGAGCGCCGCCGACTTCATGCCATTCCGGATTAGGATTATCGTTATTTGGTAGAGGACGACAACGTTGTGCTTGAGAAGGTGCGAGGACGATAAAGCGAATGCCTTCAGCAACCAAAGCTTCTAAGGTTGCGTAATCTACAGCAGCTTCTGCTAACCACATACCTTCGGGATCGCGTCCAAAGCGGGATCGGAAGTCTTCTTTGCCCCAGTGGATTTGAGTTTGTTTGTCCAGCGAATTGGCGAGAGGCATGATGATGTGATTGTATACTTGCGCGATCGCATTGCCATGACCGTTTAGGCGATCGCAACTTTTGAGATCCGCTTCTAAAATCCGTTGATAAACCTCCACATCATGCCGTTCCAGCCACGACATCAACGTCGGTCCTATATTAAAGCTGAAATACTCGTAATTATTGACGATCCCCAGCACATCACCTCGGTTGTTTAACACCCTGGCAAAGGCATTCGGGCGGTAACATTCCCAGTGAATCCGCTCATTCCAGTCATGGAAAGGCGCGGCTCCAGGTTGACGTTCAATCGCATCCAAATAAGGGTTTTCCCGTGGCGGTTGGTAAAAATGACCATGCACAGCTACGTAAACACCAGTAGCCGTTCTTAGGGGATCGCTTAGCTTGGTGTCTGCCTGGGTTTGGTTTGACATCGATGATGAGCCAGCACTAGCTGGCAGTTCAGCAGCAGAAGTCATATATGTTTATCCAAAATCACTAAAAATTACAGTTGCGCTGTCGAAAATCTCTGCAAAAAACCGTTACCGCGCCATTTTCGCTTCGGTCGGTCTAAACAACTATGAGAACCGAGCAAATTCTTGACATATTCGCCTTAGTCTTGCGGGTCATTTGCGTTTTCACGCTTTTCTTTTCCCGTAGGCACAAATGAAGTATTCATTGTAGAAAGCCTTAGTTAACGGGTTATTTGGTTTGCTGCCCGAAAAAACTTAATTGTCTTTTAATATATTAAACCGCATTTTTGAGGTACAATTTTGGCTTAAATTCATAGATTTGTAACAAAAGATGGCGAAAGCTATATAAATCGCAGTTTGATTTTACATATCTAGCCAAAGAGTGGAAACAGTAGAATCTCTGAGCCGTTGTCCCAGAGGGTTGAGAGTATCCTATAGTCTGGTCTTAGTAGTGCTGAGTCAAGAGTCAAAAGTCAAAAGTTAAGAGTCAAATTAATTATTCTGGACTCTTGACTTTGGACTCTGGACTCCGCGAAGCGGTTGCACTCCCTCTGTGACTGATGCTCTCAAATTAAGGTAACAAATGTCCGGCAAAAACATTCTCTTTCTCATTCTGTTGTTGTTTATCCCCGTTTCCTTAGCAGCCCAATTTCTAGAGTGGGGAGACTTGATAGTTTTTATCACCGCTGCACTGGCGATTCTGCCCTTAGCCGCTTGGATGGGTACAGCTACAGAAGAAATTGCTGTGGTAGTTGGTCCCACGCTGGGCGGGTTGTTAAACGCTACCTTTGGTAACGCCACAGAACTGATCATTGCGCTAATCGCTCTGAAAGCTGGGTTAGTGAATGTAGTCAAGGCAAGTATAACCGGATCAATTATCGGCAACTTACTACTTGTGATGGGTCTTTCTATGCTTTTGGGAGGACTTCGCTACAAGGAACAGACATTTCAGCCAATTGTGGCGCGGGTAAATGCAGCTTCCATGAATTTGGCGGTGATTGCGATTCTGCTACCAACAGCGATGAACGTCACTTCTGTTGGGATTAGTCAACAAACCCTGGCAAATTTTTCCCTTGCCGTGGCGGTGGTGTTAATCTTGGTCTACGCCTTAACGCTACTATTTTCGATGAAAACTCACGCCTATCTTTATGAGGTGGGTTTAGTGGAGTCAGAGGAAACCTCTCATACCAAGCCCAATATTTTGTTATGGACTGGGGTGCTGCTAGTATGTACTCTCCTAGTGGCGCTTGAGTCAGAAATGCTGGTAGATTCTTTAGAAGTAGCTACATCCCAGTTAGGTTTAACAGCACTGTTTACAGGGGTGATTTTGGTTCCCATCGTTGGCAACGCGGCTGAACATGCTACAGCAGTCACCGTGGCAATGAAAGATAAGATGGATCTTTCTGTTTCCGTGGCTGTGGGATCGAGTATGCAGATTGCTTTATTTGTCGCGCCTGTTTTAGTGATAGCAGGGCGAGTATTAGGTCAGCCGATGGATTTAGATTTTAATCCCTTTGAATTAGTAGCTGTGGCTGTATCGGTGTTGATTGCAAATAGCATTAGTTCTGATGGTAAATCTAATTGGTTAGAAGGCACATTGCTATTAGCCGCCTATACAGTGTTGGGGTTCGCTTTCTACTTCTATCCAGTAATCGATGGCATGGGTTAGTTGCAACGTCAACCCCCTTAGGGGAAATTCGCTCGTTACTACTCCACGAATAAATTCGTTCAATATTAACAGCGATGTCTGGCGACATCGCTTTTTGTTACTTCAAATTTTGAGTTGCTATTTTCTCGTTTCTTCGCACCAGAAATTTTTTTTCATAACGATATGGCTTTGAACGCAAAACAGCAGCCCACATTTCTGTATTTATGAGCTGCTGTCGGAAAACAAGTTTAACAATTCTCAAATTTGTCACAGCCTTAAAAAATGCCAAGCAGAAAGATAACACTCAACCCACAGAAGGTAAGCAAGGAGATAAGAACTATGTTGCCTACGCTGTGATCAGGAACTGTTGCTTTTTGTGTATTGATAGCCATATGAATCAATTTGAATTCAACGACTTTATGGTGAAATTATAAACACGTTGAATAGGTGTTCTCTAGTTATTATCTAAAAGTTGATTTTAATTCATTTAAGTTCAACTTTTGGAGTATAGTTACTCTCAAAAAATTAACTTTTGTTTCTTGACAAAAATTCATCATTTTCTCATAAATGCGGTGACTTTTGAAAAAAGCTTATCTGCACAAAGTAGAAAATTGAGCATTAATACCCAGCAACATCAACTGTTAAAGTTTAGCTGAGCATCAAATTAACCACAGGTTAATCAGCAGTAGGTGAGCTTGCAAAAGTCGGAAAACCAAGTTATAAATCTAACTTGATAATTGTTACATGAAATAACAAAAATTTCCAGTTGGCAGTACCACCCAAATTACACCTTCGGTGACTTGACACTGAAAAAATTTGTCGCGGCAATGAAAAAATCGGAAATTGTACGTCTTTAGTTAGAGGCAAATTTAATCAGCAATGGGATATGCGTAGAAAGGTGATGAGATTGAGGGAGAAAAAGAAAGTGTTAAAGTAAAAAGCAAAAATATGCTTTTTTTTGCCTTTTTTTTGCTTATTTTGACATTGTGGGCATGATCCACTCCTAGTCTCAACTGAGAATCTAAACAAAAACTAAAATCAAAAATCGCTCTTGTGAGGTTCCCATGTCAGAATTGATTCATGCAGTCCTGAATAGTGAAGAAAAAAGTGATTTACGTTCGTTTATTAGTGAGTTACGCCATCAAGAAAAGGGATACTTGCTGCGGAACGATATCCTGAATGTGTATAATGAATTTTGCTCTAAGTACCAGAAGGAAGAGAATTCTTCTCACTTGAGTAAACTAATTTACTATACTCAGGAAATTATTCAGGACAATACAAACCTCTGTTTCATTTTCCGCCCCAAAATAGCCAGCCAAGAAGTTTATCGGCTGACGGAAGACTTGAGTGTGGAATCGATATCGGTGCAGGAACTATTGGATATACGCGATCGCCTGGTGAACAGATTTCATCCTAACGAAGGCGACCTCCTAGAACTGGATTTTGGTCCGTTTTACGACTATACCCCGACAATTCGCGACCCGAAAAACATTGGCAAGGGGGTGCAGTATCTCAACCGTTATCTCTCCAGCAAACTGTTCCAAGACGCTAAACAATGGCTGGAAGGCTTGTTTAATTTCTTGCGCTTGCACCACTACAACGGCATTCAACTGCTGATTAACGATCGCATTAAATCACAGCAGCAACTTTCCGAACAACTCAAGAAAGCCATAGCATTTGTAAGCGATCGCCCCAGCGATCAACCCTACGAAGAATTCCGGTTCGACTTGCAAATAATGGGCTTTGAACCGGGTTGGGGTAACACCGCTTCTCGTGTGCAGGAAACCCTGAACATTCTCGATGAATTAATCGACTCTCCCGACCCCCAGACCCTAGAAGCCTTCATTTCTCGCATCCCGATGATTTTTAAAATCGTTTTGGTGTCCGCCCACGGTTGGTTTGGACAAGAGGGAGTTTTGGGGCGTCCGGATACCGGTGGTCAAGTAGTCTACGTCCTCGACCAAGCAAAGACTCTCGAACAGCAGTTACAAGAAGATGCGATCCTAGCTGGTTTAGAAAAACTCAATGTAGAGCCAAAAGTAATTATTCTCAGCCGCCTGATCCCCAACAGTGATGGCACTCTTTGTAACCAACGTTTAGAAAAAGTTCATGGCACGGAAAATGCCTGGATTTTGCGCGTACCTCTGCGGGAATTTAATCCCAACATGACGCAAAATTGGATTTCCCGGTTTGAATTTTGGCCTTATCTAGAAACTTTCGCTATTGATTCTGAAAAAGAATTGCTGGCAGAATTTCAAGGTAAACCTGACTTAATTGTGGGTAACTATACTGATGGAAATTTGGTGGCGTTTCTCCTGGCGCGGCGTCTGAAAGTAACTCAGTGTAACATTGCCCACGCTTTGGAAAAGTCCAAATACTTGTTCAGTAACCTTTACTGGAATGATTTGGAGGAGAAATATCATTTTTCCTTGCAGTTTACGGCTGATTTGATTGCGATGAATGCTGCCAATTTCATTATCAGCAGCACCTACCAAGAAATTGTCGGCACGCCGGATAGTATCGGACAATATGAATCTTACAAATCCTTCACCATGCCGGATTTGTATCATGTGGTGAATGGAATTGAATTATTTAGTCCCAAATTCAATGTCGTACCGCCGGGAGTGAATGAAAATGCTTATTTCCCCTACACACGTAATGAAGACCGTGTAGAGAGCGATCGCCTCAGAATTGAAGAAATGCTGTTTACCTTAGAGGACTCCTCACAGATATTTGGCACACTAGACGACCCCAATAAGCGTCCGCTGTTTTCAATGGCGCGTCTCGACCGCATTAAGAACCTTACAGGTTTAGCCGAATGCTTTGGTCAAAGTAAAGATTTGCAGGAGCATTGCAACTTAATTTTAATAGCGGGTAAGTTGCGTGTAGAGGAATCAGGCGACAACGAAGAACGCGACGAAATTGTCAAACTCTACAACATCATTGAGCAATACAATCTTCAAGGCAAGATTCGCTGGTTGGGCGTGCGTTTGTCTAAAAGCGAATCTGGTGAAGTTTACCGAGTGATTGCCGACCATCAAGGAGTCTTTGTTCAGCCAGCTTTATTTGAAGCTTTTGGTTTAACTGTTTTGGAAGCGATGATTTCTGGATTACCAACTTTTGCCACTCAGTTTGGTGGTCCACTGGAAATTATCCAAAATAAAGTTAATGGCTTTTACATTAACCCCACGAATTTAGAAGAGACAGCCGATAAAATTCGGGATTTTATAATTAAGTGCGAACAAAATCCGAACTATTGGAATGAAATTTCTAAGCAAGCGATTGACCGAGTTTACAGCACCTACACCTGGAAAATTCACACTACAAAGCTGCTATCATTAGCACGAATTTATGGGTTCTGGAACTTTAACTCTAAGGAAAATCGGGAGGATTTATTGCGCTACATTGAGACTTTGTTTCATTTGATTTACAAGCCTAGGGCGCAAGCACTTTTGGAGCAGCATAAATATCGCTAATTAGTCAAGGGTCAAGGGTCAATTGTCAATAGTCAAGGGTCAAGAATTAAATTAATTACTCTAGACTCTGGACGTTTTGACTCTTGACTATTTACTTAACTCCCGCCAGGTTCTCGGACCAACTACCCCATCCGCCAATAAATTGCGCCGATTTTGAAAGGCTTTAACAGCACTTTCTGTCAGCGCACCGAAAACTCCATCAACTCGAACCGCATAGCCGTTAGTTAATAACAGGCGTTGCAAGACTTTGACAGAAACACCAGAGCTACCAAAACCCAGACTAGGCAGATTTTGGCTAGTAAATTTTGGCTTTGGCTTTGGCTTTGGCTTTGGCGAGCGCGCAATAATTAACTCATTACTACCTTGTTTATCAGAAAACCCCGTAACTGGAAGTTGCTGGCGCACCAAAGAACTCACATCGGCGACAACTTCAATCCCTCCCTGTTTTGGAGAGTTTTCTACAGCAGTTTCCTTTCCTAAAGTCTGGGAAAATTGAGATTGTGTGGACAGAATCTTTTCTGTAAACTTCTTTAGTATATTTTGCTGCTCAATCCTCAGCGCTGAGCGGGCGACTTGAAGACTACCATCTAGATGTATGAATTCAGGTGGTGTGATTTCAGTAGCTCGAAAGACCGTAGTTAGCTGATCCTGTGTTGACTGCTGCACCGGATTGTCTGGCTGAACTAATGGCTGTTCGGGTAACTGCGGCGGAGACGGTTGTCCTGTTGTTAAGACGCCGGTCATCAGCAGACCAATATGACTCATTGTATTTCATTTTACTAACACCCATATTTCCTTTGACAGACAAAATAGTTGTTATTCAGGAATAATGCGTAGTTATAACTTAAAAAAATGTAATTATTTTGGCGAAAAAATTTGCATCTAAATATTTACACTCGTAAGTGCATACTTATCGGCATGTGGCACAGACCGAAAAGCCTATTATTCGCACAGAAGTCTCATCTAGAAATTCTCAGGATTATATCCGCAAATCTCTAAACTCGTCGTCCTCGTCTAATGAGCCGATTATTAGGCTTTGTACAATTTTATCTGTTCTCAAGAGATTAATCTGTCAAACCTATTACCCACACCAATAGACTTCTTGCAGTTATCGCTTAATGGCGCACTTGGAAGGGTTAAAGGAATGAGGAAATGTCTTTTAACTTGATTGTTCAGGTAATAATTTTGAATGAGCGCCTGCATGAATTGCTTTCTACCTTGTCAACTCGCGCCAAGTGCGAGAACCAACTACTCCATCCGCAACTAAATTGCGCTGGCTTTGAAAAGCTTTGACAGCAGTCTCTGTTAACGCACCAAAATTCCCATCGATTTCAATAGCGTAACCATTCTGTAACAACAGCCGCTGTAACACTTTGACAGAGTCACCAGAGTCACCAAAACGCAGAGTTGGTAGACTGCGAATTGCGGCGGCTTGCAATTTCAAAGGTTGTGCTTCATCGGCAGAATTTTCCATGAACTTATCCTTTATCAAACTGTTTGTCCACGATTTCCACTTTATCGGGATTACCCAAAAATGACCTCTGTATCGCAATTTTTCAAGAACTACCTGGTTTAATCTAGCTAATTCTTCAGTTTACAAAGCTTCTTGGATTTATTCTGCTTGAGTTGTTGTGATCCGCTTCCAGGGTAATCTTCAGGAACTGGCGATATCGCAGTACCTGGTTGAGGTGATATTTTGTCTAGAGTTGGATTTGTTTGTTTTTCTGAATCAAAAAAGTGGTAATAGGTTAAACTCTTGGCGAATCTCTAACAGTGAGCGCTCAAGTAGCGGTTCAAAGTCAAAAAATGGATAGTACTTCCGCGCTTTGCGAGTCTTGAACCACATCACAACAATTTCTGGCAATAATCGCGGCAATACTACAAATATTGAACTATATAACCACAGCAAGCCATGTTTCTTTACCAAGTCTTTATACATTACATCAACAGCCGGATTCTTGCGCTCGCGTAGGTAATCTCGAAACTTGAAGTCACTGGTTAAGAAGCACAATGGCAACAGTCTCAGTTCGTCATACATGTCGGTATCGCAGCCAAGGATAACATGTGTGACATCGTGAGCAAATAAGATTCGGGCGAAATCCGCCGGCATTTTACTTGGATTGGTAATATCTGGGTTCGCCGCGTAATACTCTTCTATTCCCTGCTGTAAGGTCTGAGTGCTGTTTTTATCGGTATATTGGGGACGAGTGCGCTGAGTCATAATCTGCACTAAATAATATCGATACGAATTAGTATCGTAAAGGTTGGGTGCAAGTGTCAATGCCCATACAGCGGATTGCAGAATTTCCTTTCGTCACTGTTGCATGAGTGAATCAATCAAAAAACAACCAGGAAGACCGCGCAGTGAAAAGTCCCATCAGGCGATCCTTGAGGCAACCCTCGATTTGTTGGCACAGATGGGTTACGATCGCCTAAGCATTGATGCGATCGCCGCCCGTGCTGGTGTTGGCAAAACCACAATCTATCGACGGTATAGCTCTAAAGAAGAAGTGGTGGCTTCGGCGATTGAGAGTGTTCGAGAAGAAATTGAGATTCCTAATACAGGTACTCTTTGGGGTGATCTAGACTGCATTATTGAAACTGCCACGAAAGCTACTCTCAAGCCTCTTGGTCGTCAGATGCTGGCTATGATTATTAGCGCTGCTTCCAGCAGTCCCCAGTTTGCTCAAGTTTATTGGACAAAGTACCTCTTGCCACGACGTGAAGCTTTTCACATTGTCATCGAGCGAGCTAAGGCAAGAAATGAAATTCAGGCTGATACAGATAGTGATTTAGTTTTTGACCTGATGAGCGGAATCATGCTTTACGCATTAGTATTCATGCCCACCATTGAGCCAGTCCAAGCGTACATACGGCGTGCCATCGGTCTTCTGCTTAAATAAGTGAACCAAATTGCATTCAATTTCTCGTTCCCTGACTCTAGCAGGGAACGAGAGAAAATGGTATAATTATGACTCGCCTCGTCCCCTTGTCCCCTTGTCTACTTTTTCTCAGGCAAGTTACGCAAAGGCACAAGTCGTCCATTGTAAAACTGCAACTCTAGCTTACTCAGTCTCAGCCATGCCGCCCCAAAGGCAAGGGGCGCTACTGTCTCCAGCACCGCTGCTAAAAATGATGTTTTGCCAAAAAAGAAGGCGAGAAGTGGCGTGATTGCCAATAAAAGCGCTGCAATAACTCCACACCAAAATCTAAGTTGCTGAATCCTGGCAAGTGCTGTTCTACAGCTGGCACAATTCTGTGTATGCGAATGATAACGATCTAGCAGCTTATCCTTGGGCAATGTTGGCGGCAAAGCTTCCCCTGGAAACGGGTCGGCGTTGTACTGGTTCACCCATTGGCGTAACTCAAAGACAAAGCGGTCTGCTTTGGTGGGTAGATAGAACGCTTTAGCAAAGTTAGTACCGCCGCCTTTGGCTTCTAAGTAACGCTGTTGGTGGTGCAGGAAAATTTGGTCATCTTCCAGGACTGAGTTCTGTCCGATGTGAGAGTACCAACGCGGCGTTAACTTGATGAATAAACCTGGCAGTTTCGCGGAAAACTGGAAAGGAAAGCGGGCAAAGATGCGACACTCACCCTTGCGGATCGGCGTTGCGTAAACAACTGTCAAAGTTCTGCCATACTGCTTGGAAGTTAGGTCATGCCACATCAACCCAGGCGCGATGAAAGTTGTGTCCTGTCGTCCCAGCTTCCCACGTCGTGGACCTTCCTCCCAGATTCCTTTAAAACCATGCTTACCAGACTCTATCACCTCAAGCTCAACCGGCGCGGCATTGGCTCTATTTCCTACTGAACGGTGATGCGTGAAGGCAAGATGGCTGGAGTCCAGCACATTTTCTAAAAGTGTTAGCGCATCGTAAGGCAAATCTCTAAATGTGTTAAGTACAATCCACTCATCGGGGGATTCTTCTAACAAATCTACAATGGGAACCTTTGTTTTGGCAGCGTTTTCCGGATTACCCGCATACACAAACAATAGTCCCTGTCGTTCGGTTGTTGGTAACGATGCTACGCAAGCTCGTTTGGAAGTCTCTGCTGTTCCACCTTCAACTTGTTGTGGAATGCGATCGCATTTGCCATCTCCCGAAAAAGCCCAACCGTGGTAAGGACACTCCAACAGTCCATCCTCGGCAATCCTGCCCTCTGATAGCGGTGCAAGGCGGTGGGGACATTGGTCTTCCAATGTCCTCCAACAAGAAGCTTGCTTGTCCCACCAAATCACAATATCTCTGCCCAGGAGGGTAAAAGGTGTTGGTTTCGACTTGTCTAAATCCTCAAGGTAATGGACGGGATACCATGCCTCTTTCCCATCAAAACGATTTGGATCGCTACCCCCTGCGGGCATCTCATCCGCCGTGCCTTCGCTTACAATAACCTTTGTCTCAAGCATTCTCTCGGTTGACAAACTTTCATCTTATCTACAGCTAACTGCATTCTATCGACGCAACACTAGCGATCGCCCGCCGCGTCGTTTTCAACTATCCGTCTTTACAGACTGGACTTTCGCAAATAGCAAACATTTTACTCAGTCGATTATCAGGGCGAACGATGGGGATCGAACCCACGAATGGTGGTACCACAAACCACTGCCTTAACCACTTGGCTACGCTCGCCATTCTTTAACTCATTATAACATAACCCTGCTGAATTGATCCAGAGTTTTTGTTTAAGGAACGGAGTCAGCTAATCTGGAGTCAAAGGACTACAGTGATTAACAGTAAGCAAAAATGAGACTCTCAACCATTATTACATATGTGGGAGCAATCGGGCTAGCCGTCTTGGGAGTGACGATGGCAAAGACTAATCCCAGTCAGGCGGAATATGAAGAGTATGCGATGCAAAGGCTGACAAAATACTTAAAAAGCGATGTTTGCAAGAAAACACCAAATATCTTAGAAAACTTAATTAAATTAGATTGCGATAAATTAGTAGATTCAGCTAGCCCACAAATACGGGAAATTATCTCAGGGACTACGCAACGGCAAGATTTCATTATTTTTAGTATTTACCGTACAGATTTAAAACTGAATTCCTGGATACCTTCTTATACATTTGAGTCAGTGGGAGCGTTGGATAATTTCTATACTTACAACGCCGAACAGCAATAGAGCGAGAATATGGGTAGTAGAAAAGAAGTGCGATCGCGCTCCTATAAAAATAGGTATTAGCGTTACTTATCCTTGTGTATACCCTGTGACGCTAACGAACCAGTACCTTTTTATCAGGCAAATATTTTTACCAATCTTATAACTATTTTCCTGCTTAATTGATATTTAAAATCAAACTTTAGTTATAGATGCTCACAAAGTAACTCTTTCTCAAGGGGAAGGTAAAGATTGGCGTTGATATCTAACATGATTACATATGCACTGAGAATTTTCTGCATTTTCAGGTAAGTCTGTTGATAATACTTATCTGGCGAAGTGTGGAAATTTTCCAGTTAAAGAGAGGGAGAGGCTGATGTTTTTTCACAAAAAAGAAACGATTCATTCTGTTGATGTAAAAGAACCGAATCCCCGTTTTGCTCAACTGCTTTTAGAGCAATTTGGTGGTGCAACTGGTGAACTAACAGCAGCTTTGCAATACTGGACTCAATCTTTCCACTGCGAAAATGCCGGTATCAAAGATATGCTGCAAGATATTGCTTTGGAAGAATTTGGTCACTTAGAAATGGTAGGCAAACTTATTGAAGTTCATACCAAAAATGTTGACCAAACCGAAGCTTACAAAAGCACTTTGTTTGCAGTGCGGGGTATGGGACCACACTTGCTAGACAGTCAAGGTAATGCTTGGAGTGCAAACTACGTTAATGAAGGTGGCGATGTGGTGCGCGATTTGCGAGCTAACATTGCTGCTGAAGCAGGCGCACGACAAACTTATGAAGCCTTGATTAAGTTAGCTACTGATGAAGGTACGAAAAACACCCTCGTTCATCTCTTGACCAGAGAAATTTCCCACACCCAGATGTTTATGAAAGCTCTGGATTCTTTGGGTAAATTAACTGATCCGTTTTTTGGTAATATCCAACCTGATAGCACGGTGGATATTTACTATAACTTGTCTAATAACGGTAAGGATGAACGCGGTCCTTGGAATTCAGAACCTGCTTTCCGTTACGTTGCAGACCCCGTTGCCGAAAAACAGTCTAATTAATTTCTCTTAAAGAGGAAATTCTCCTAGAAGTTAATTAGGATTGGCGGGTTTTGTAGTCAGCCCTTAGAGCGTAGACGCAAATTGAATTTGCGTCTACGCTACCTAATAATTAAATAAAGAAATTAGTGCGTAAGTTCTCTAGCAATCGTATTTCATTGTTTTCAACTCGTATATGTTCGGATGATAAAGAAAAATTAAATATAAAATTTGATAAGATATATAAAATTTAGCTTTGAGTGACCCCTTGCCAATGTCATCTGCATATCTGTTGGTGTCCCACGGAAGTCGCGATCCGCGTCAAGAAATCGCTATGCAGCAATTGGCAGATTTGGTAAAAAACAAGCTGGAAAGCAATTTGCCTAAAGTTACCTTTGGTGGTGTAGTGTCGCCGCCAAGGTGCAAAACATTGGTAGGTACTGCATACTTAGAACTGAATCCTCAGCCGTTACACGAGCAGATTAAACAATTTAGTAACGTGGCGACAGGGTATGATCACCTGAAAATATTACCGTTATTTCTGCTGGCGGGAGTGCATGTGATGCAAGATATTCCTGGTGAAGTGGCTCTGGCTCAACAAGCTCTCGGTAACGATATCATAATTGAGCTGCAACCATATTTGGGTAGTCACCCTGGTGTAGAAAAGTTGTTGGAAAAGCAAATAACTGCTAAGCGGAACTTCCCAGACCAAGCGTGGATTCTTTTAACTCATGGTAGCCGTCGCCCAGGTTCAAAAAAACAAGTGGAAGCAATTGCGGCGAATTTAGGTGTAGTAGCTGCTTATTGGTCTGTGCCTCCTAGTTTAGACTCGCGAGTGAAAGAGTTGGTGAATGCTGGCTACAAAAAAATTGCTATTTTGCCATACTTTTTATTTGCAGGGGGTATAACCGATGCGATCGCTCAAAGGCAACAAGAGCTAAAATTACAGTTCCCTGCTGTGAGTTTCCAACTGGCTGAGCCTTTGGGAGCAAGTGCAGAATTAGCCGATCTCATTTGGGATTTGATAAAATGAAGCGCTCAGAAAAAGAGTGTAATAAGCATTTGGGGAAGGTTTATTTAGTTGGTGCGGGACCGGGAGATCCGGGATTAATCACCCTCAAGGGCAAAGGTTTGTTGGAATGTGCCGATGTAGTCATTTATGATGCCTTAGTAAGTCCGGCAATTCTGGCAATGATTAATCCCCAAGCAGAGAAAATCAACGCCGGTAAGCGCATGGGACGACATTCGCTATTGCAGGAAGAAACTACACAATTATTGATTGATAAAGCTGAGACTAATGCAATAGTAGTGCGGCTAAAGGGTGGCGATCCGTTTATCTTTGGTCGCGGTGGCGAGGAGATGGAAGAATTGCTGAAAGCGGGGATACCTGTGGAAGTGGTGCCCGGTATTACATCGGGAATTGCCGCCCCGGCTTATGCGGGCATTCCCTTGACTCATCGATTGTATAGTTCTTCGGTGACATTTGTGACGGGTCATGAAGCAGCAGGTAAGTATCAACCGACGGTAAATTGGAATGCGATCGCTCTCGGTTCAGAAACGATTGTCATTTATATGGGAATTCACAATCTGCCTTACATTGTCCAACAGTTACATGCCGCTGGGTTGAGTTTAGAAACGCCTATCGCTTTAGTGCGTTGGGGTACACGACCGGATCAAGAAGAATTAATTGGTAAATTAGGGACAATTGTAGAGCAAGTAGAGACAACTGGATTTGGAGCGCCGGCGATCGCGGTAATTGGATCTGTGGTGAACATGCACAGCATTTTATCTGGTTGTCGTCCGCTATAAGCAGGTGAGAAGCCTACCTTATAGAAGTTAAATTGGTATAAGTGCAAAAGATAAACCCGCCAGTTTTCCAACCTCTGCTACAAAGTTTGGCACGTTTGCTTGTTTGCCTTTGATAAGGCAACAATCTCGCAGTGCTACGAGGAAACCTTTGAGTGACATCATGTGCAAATTATGCAGCTGATTTACGCAAACGCCTTTTTGTGGCAATTAAACTCTCGGTAGCGATTAAAGTTATTCAACGGCTGCATTACTTTTTACTAAAGCTATAAACGGCACTGATGGCGTAAAAGTGGTTATCAGTTTTATTTCTGTAGTAAATTTTACTTTTATCCTTAACCACACTCATGTCGTTCCTCATACACGCCACATCTTTACGAATTTTCAGCTATGTAGATTTCGTATTTCCCGTCTCTACATAAGTTGACGCTAGGCAAATTATCTTAACTGAACCGTATTGTCTTTTCGACTGGTAATGGTTAATGGATTATGGCAATTACCAATTATCAATTAACCAGATTGAATTTGTTTTGAGCTATATTGCGATTTTTGAATTATTCATGGTAGACTATAAGTCCACGCAGCCACTGAAGAAATTGCACTCAGTAGCTGTTCGCGGCTGTAGGGCTTGGTTACACAGGCATCAGCACCTTATCTCATACCCCAAAAACGGTGTATTACTTGATTTTTGGAACTGTAAATCAAACTCGACATTTCTTGAGTTGCCTGATTTCTTATGAGAAAGTAACACAACCAAAACCCGCTCATTCCCGGTATTACTGCATTGGTAATGATGACTATTTTTCGAGTCTCTTTAGCGCCAGTGGCTTTAATAATGCTGTTACCACTATCTCTGTTGATAATCACAGATCAGTTCCAATCATTGCAAGCATCTTCTACAATCAGTTGCTAAATCAAGTAATATTAAAACCCAAATCTTCAGAAGAAGTAAGTTTGTTTGGTGTCTTTGTATCGCTGATTGGGAAATTAAACAATATGTTGAAAAACTATTTTAAGTAAATCTCCTTGTGTAAAAGGCTTGGTTAAATAGCCAGAGGCTCTGACTATCTTTGCCTTTGCTCTATCTATCAACCCTTTTCTTCCTGTAACCATAATCACGGGTGTGTTTTTAAAATATGAATGTTTACGCAACAAGGAACATAGTTCATACCCATCTAAATTTGGCATTTCAATGTCTAGTAAAATTAGATCAGGTTTGGTACGGAGAATTTGCATTAAAGCTTTTAATGGTTCGTTAACTGCAACAACAGAAAACATTTGCTCATCTAAAAAACCTTTCATCGCATTCAATACTGTGGGACTGTCATCAATGCAGAAGATTTTATAAAGTTTTTTATCTGCTGGTTGCTGGTAATTTGTCTGAAGGCTATTATCAGCCCTGTGAACATCGCGAGGCGAAACGCAGTTAGAGTTTTCTTCTGGTTGATAGCGGTTTTGTCTCGGTAATTGTTGCTCAGGTTTTGGCTTCTGTTGGCGCTTTGATTGGGAGCGGTTTGCTTCAGTAACTTGTGAGTGGGTATTTACCCGATTTTGTGACCGCTTTTGACACTTTTCGACTAGCGATCGCAAATTCAAATGACAGAACTTGGGCATATCATCAAGAAAGCTATCATGAGTAAATTCATAGCTCCCTTGTTGTAATCTCAGAAATGATTGCAGAACTTCTATTGCCAATTGCTCTATCAGCATCCCCGCTTGAGTAGAGGTAATATACTTCTGATTAACTAACCAGCAAATAGCTAGATAATCTGGATTCGGTATTGCCTCATTATCAATACCTGTTTCAAATATTGCACGCAACTGCTCGTAAATTCCTCTAGGAAGAGTAGGAATTTGAGGCTGCGCCGTAGGCAAAGAGAAGTCTGAGGGTCGGCTTCCTGCGTAGACACGTTCGCGGAGCGTCTCGTTCGCCGTTAGGCATCCCGAAGGGAAAACAAGCGGAGCCTGTTCGTCAGACATGAGAACTTCGGGGTTTCCCATGCTCCTCGCCTCAACGCTCTTGACCCCCTCATGGCGCTGGCTCGATTGGAAACGACTGCTATGCTGACTCAATCGCTGCAAGTTTCTGTAAAGCATCTCAAACATGTGATCTGAGTAGCAGCCATAAATTAATTTACCCTCCTGTATATAAATTGACCAAGAACCTGTGGTGGTGAACACTTGCAAACAACCAGTAACAGACTTAGTACTTATTTTGGTCAATAGAGATAGGGGTTGTAGTTTCTGGAAAAATCTGTATCTACTAATGGGAAGTGTCTTCATTGCTACGGCTCTTTTATGAAATCAATATTTGCAATCGAAATTGGTCAATATCCTGTCCGGAATTCACGGGGATATTGTCATAGGTACAGGGAGGCGAATAGTTGAAAAGCCATGCTATTATTTGCCCAATAGCAAAATGGCTCAAATACTTGCCACTCAACAGTATTCCAAAAATCAGATTGTACTTTCTGTATCTTTCGCTAATCTAACAGTAGCTTAAACGCCGAAATACAAGTTTACCTCAAGCCTGTATAGCGCTAGAGTGACGCTGTTGAGCATGTTTCGAGGCGTGACATTATTGGTAGGCAAATTGCCAAAAAAAAGTAAAAGTTGGAGATGCGGAATTTTTGATGAGTCTGCTGTTTCGAGTTGTGTCGCTGCTTGTCCCAGCAAAGCGCGGCTTCCCCTAACCAAGTGGAGAGCCGGAAATGCTCTGGCTTGGGTTAGTCAAAGTTCAAGGTTTCACCCAAATTTTGGATTGTAGAGATTTTTTTCTTTCATATTGGGCAATACCTTCGCTTAAGGGAGATCCAAAAAATAAAATGCCAGTCCCTCAAACCGCGTCTTCAGCCATACCTAAGCAACCAATGGCTATACATGGCGCTTTCATTTTATTACTTGTAAGTGCCTAAGAAACAAAAATGGCAAACTCCTACTAAGGGTGAACGAGCTGAGAACTTACGTAGCAATACTGTGTAATCAGATGCAACGGCAACTAGCTTAGAAGACGGCAATCTCTTCATAAGTACTCAAACATGCTCTAAGGTTGTTTAGTAATGAATATTCACCCTGAAGAATTCTGAATACCAAATTCTCGAATTTGCGGCGAAACTCAAAAACTATAGTGAATATCTGAAAAATGAAAATTTTCAGCTAAACCTCGTCTACCTTGAGAACCGTAGTTTTCTGCCAAGACTTTGAGATTGCTTCCTTACGTCGCCATGACACATCTGAATAAGAGCGAAACTCCAGGTTTCAACATGGACGAGGTTTACATGGTAGATAGTAAGTAACTTACTCACTAGTATTTAGGTTACTCTAATTTTAAAAAAACAGTTAAAAACTATGTGAAAATAATTTCAATAAAGTAAAGAAACTATGAAATACAATTATCATCTACGAATAATTTGTTGAGAAAAACTTTGATTAAAAGATTTATTACGTGCTTATACTTAATTACAAAATATGTAGAAATAACAAGAGGTTGTATAAATTATTTTCAGACATCACCTTGAGGGTATAAAAGTCATAATTTACTATCCGTCAAAAAACAATAATCTGCTTTCGCTCAGGCGATCGCCACTTTCGTTAAAATTAATTACACCACCAGTCCAAAAAGACTGATAGCAATGCTTACACACTTGTCTGATACCCAAACTGAATTTAATTTACAAGTCGAAGAAAACGGGGTACGCTTAGACCGCTATCTTACCCAAGAATTACCAGACTTATCGCGATCGCGCATTCAACAGTTAATCGAACAAGGTCAACTTCAACTCAACGGCAAAGTCTGCACATCTAAAAAGATAAATGTCAAAGCAGGCGATCGCATTACTCTACAAATACCAGAAGCTGAACCTTTAAAACTGCAAGCTGAAGATATTCCCTTAGATATTCTCTACGAAGACGACTCTCTATTAATTCTCAACAAACCTGCTGGGTTAGTCGTTCATCCTGCACCTGGTCATCCAGATGGAACGTTAGTAAATGCTTTGTTGGCTCATTGTCCCAACTTACCAGGTATCGGCGGTGTGCAACGTCCGGGAATTGTCCATCGATTAGATAAGGATACAACCGGAGCGATCGCGATCGCCAAAACAGAACTTGCTCATCAACATCTGCAAGCACAACTCAAAGCCAAAACCGCACGCCGAGAATATTTGGGTATTGTCTATGGTGCGCCGAAAACTGAAAGTGGTACAATCGATTTCCCGATTGGTCGGCATCCACAAGACCGCAAAAAAATGGCGATCGTACCTGTTGAACAAGGTGGACGCAACGCCGTCACTCATTGGCGAATATTAGAACGCTTGGGCAACTATACATTAATGCACTTCCAGCTAGAAACTGGTCGCACCCATCAAATTCGCGTACATAGCGCCCAAATTGGTCATCCCGTAGTTGGCGACCCCATTTATAGTTCTAATCATTCCGTAGGTGTAAACCTACCTGGTCAAGCATTGCACGCTTGGCAACTCAAATTACAACATCCGCTGTCTGAAGAGTTGATTGAAGTGACAGCACCCCCTCCCCAAACTTTCACAACTCTGCTAGAAGTTCTCCGCCGACGCGCTGCCATCTCCTCTTAGACATAAAATCTGAGAAATATGAGAAATTTTTTCGACTCTCCTTAACTAAGCTTTACAAAAAGTTATAAATAACTGCTGCATCAAAGTTGCCGTAAATCGTGGCAATAACCGCTTGTGTCATTGACTGAAGCGATCGCCGCCGCAGATGTTCGCGGATCTTACCTCAGCAATACCGAGCGGTGGCGCGCTACATATATCTTTTGATTCAATAGCCTCGGTATATTGAACGTATTGTTAAAAATCTCAACCATGAGAATATGTATTTGCGCTGGGCAGCGATATTTGATTTAGGATCTGTTGGTCATCAGCAAGCTGTAGAGGCGATTTTGACGGCTTAGGTTCCTAACAGTTTGAAGCTGTTAAATTTGAAGCTAATTTTAGAAGCTGTTTTGGATAACCAGCACTCACAAAAGGAAACATCGCCGTTAATTTTAAAAGCAATTGATGATTTGTTATTTCAGCTTGAAAACTAGTTTATAGTCCCTTTTTCAGTGCAATTTTGATATCAGCAACATTGAACTATGAATACAATCAATGACGATATTGACGGCTTGATTTTGCAATTAAACCACGCCGCAACGCCAACGGATGCGATCGCTTCAATTTCTGCCATAGCTGCTACTGGTATAAAAGAACAATCGGTTATCAAAGCGTTAATTTCAGCTTTGAGTCATCACCATCCTTCTGTTAGTGCTGCTGCTGTTGAAGTTTTGGTGCAGTTAGCACCTACATCAGTAAAACCGTTAATTGCGGCAATTGAAGCTTCTAGCGATCAGGGGTTACAAGCTCATATTATTCAAGCTTTAGCCCAAATTGGCGACCCGGAAGCAATTGAACTATTAGCTGAAGTTATCGGTACATCAGTCGCCAATCACTGTCAGGGAAATGTCCGCCCACCGCACGAGGACTCGGACGAATCGCGCAGAATTCTAACAACCTAGAAAACATCCGCTGTACTTTGGACAAGCTAACTTGGGCGTTGTCCTCTCCCGAAGATTGGGGACTGCGTTACGCTGCTGTAGTTTCTCTGGCAGAAATTGCTACACCAGAGGCTCTAGTTGCCCTAGAACAGGCTTTAGCCCAAGAAACCGATAAAGTTGTCCTTCATCGCATTACAACCGCCTTAGAAGCGCTAGAGGTAGGCGTAGGGTAGGGGGCAGGGGAC
>CAXTNZ010000072.1:0-26354 GCA_964245695.1 uncultured bacterium
TAGCCCAAGCATGAAGCATAGCACGAACCTGACGCACATATTTTCGGTCAACATTAGGAAACAGATTAGTTGTTAATCCCGTTACTTCTTGATGATTTCCTTTGACTTGCAGTCGATTTTTATGATTATTTACCTCAAATCCGTTCTCCTTAATAATTGATAGTAATCTATTACCAATAAAAATTTTCTCTATATCTTCTTCAGCTACTATATATGCTAATTCTTCAGGGAACTTAGGTAAAGTTGTTGAGAAAGTAATATCATCTGCATACCTTGTATACGTCGCTTTATACTCTTTAGCTAAACGTTGCAATTGACTATCCATCTTGGCACAAATCATATTAGTCACGATGGGTGAAGTTGGTGCACCTTGAGGTAACTGATTGTTATGACAACAAATCTGTGCTAGAACAGTCGCTACGTCTGGATGTAAACCATAGGGTGTAGCCATAAACATACCCCGGACTCGACCAAAATTAATCGACGAAAAAAAATCAGTTAAATCAAGATTTAGAACATAGCGTTTTTTAGTATGAGCTTGAGCATTAGTTACAATATTTTTCCCCATTACAAACCCATGCACTGATGGTTTAGTCTCATATACTGTCTGTAAGACTTGATTAAGTTTTTTCTGAATAATTTTAAGTGCAGTTATCGGAGTTGATATCTGACGAATACCACCAGACTTTTTAGGAATCTCAAAAGTTTTATAACGTTTGTCAGGTTCAACAAGATATATATGATAAACAAGACGAGGATAGGAAACCTCTAAAAGGTCAGCTATATCCATTGGTAGTTTGAGAGAGTAAAATTTCTCTCGTAAAGATTCGGGGCTATCTGTGAGAAGCAACTGAGAGTTTTTTTTCACTTTGTCCCCTGAGTTATCCTTAATCAGCTATCCTTTGAGCGATGTAACAGCCATATTTAGATTTAGCCTTGACACAGATATCATGCTAATTTCTACGATTGGAAATAAAAAAATATCACTTGCGGGAGTATTCTAGCCTATTCGGATAACGATAATGAGGCAATTTAGAAGACTAAAAGCCTCGTAAAGCTGACCGTGAAATACACCGTCGCAGGATCA
Organism: uncultured bacterium; assembly: GCA_964245695.1. Classification (GTDB taxonomy): domain Bacteria; phylum Cyanobacteriota; class Cyanobacteriia; order Cyanobacteriales; family Nostocaceae; genus Hassallia. The sequence goes on from CAXTNZ010000072.1 coordinate 1,088, forward strand.
ACAACGGAAATCAATACCTATTCCCGCAAGTGATTGAAGTGGTTTGTCTAAGGAATCATTGCTTACAACTGATTCCGACTTACCTTTAGGTAATCTTACAGGCAAATTGTCTCAAAGTATTGCGTGAAAATGACTAAATTAGTGGTAAGTTGGGCTGAGTAATAAAGAAACCTAACAAATCCCATTGGTAGCGTTGGGTTTCGTGCCTCAGACGAACTTATATAAATTTTTGTTTTTATCGACAACACTAGCGATCGCTAACGAAATTGCTCTTAACATAATTAGATACTCGACTAGAAGTGTAGTTACTCAGCTGTCGCGTCAGCCTAATGCCACAATATTTATATGAGTTTTATCACATGCTCCCATGCATGTCTGTATCTTCAATCAATCGACTTCTTCTAATCAGACCTGAAGTGCCTTTAAAATCGGAGAATATAAAGAATCATTGGGAGGAATCAATCGTCATGAGTGTGATAGTTGCTAAGTGGACGATTGACGAATATCACCGCATGATTGACGCTGGCATTTTGAGCGATCGCAAAGTTGAACTACTTCAGGGAGAAATTGTCGAAATGTCGCCAGAAGGGGAACCCCATGCTTATAGTAGTGATGAAGCTGGTGAGTATCTAGCGAAGTTATTGGCTGGACGCGCCAAAATTCGTCAAGCTAAACCAATTACCCTACCCAACGACTCGGAACCAGAACCAGATATTGCCATTGTCCAACCTTTAGGACGCGAGTATCGACAGCATCATCCCTATCCAGAAAATATTTTCTGGTTGATTGAGTACGCTAACTCTAGTTTAGAAAAAGATTTAGAGACAAAAAGCAAAATCTATGCAGAAGCAGGTATTTTAGAATATTGGGTTGTCAATCTAAAAAAGTTACACCTGGTGGTGTTTCGAGAAATCTTAGATGGAGAGTACGCGACAAAACTGACATTAACTGGGGGAACAATTCAAGCGCTTGCATTCTCAGATGTTTCTGTTGCGGTGGAACAAATTATTAACAGCTAGGATTGAAAATTTTAGATTTTGGATTTGAGATTAAATATCAGATTTTCAATTCAAAATTTAAAAACGATGGAGGTATTGAAGAGTCATGCTGCTTCACAGCCTGTATTTATAGATATACCTGATGCTAATTCGGCGCTCGCCTTTTTTACTCGACGCTATAATTTGCAACAATCATTCACCTATATTCGCATGTATTGCTATAGAACACTTATCACTGATCTAAATCGCATCTTCGGTGCAACTACTCTCTCATTAGGTTAGGCTGCGCGGGGTTTGATAACGCACGCTACTAAACTAAAATTTATGAAAATATGAAAAAACTTGCACTTTTGTGCTTAGGAATTATTTTTAGCTTTATTATTTGCTTGTCTATCAACGCCGCACAGCCAAGCACTCAGCCTGCTTTGTGGCAAGTTTATCAGCGAGCGCTCAAAAGTGCGAAATATGTTGATTTAACTCATGCGATCGCTCCCTCCATTCCAGTATGGTCAGGATTTGCTCCGTCTAAGTTTACACCCACAGTCAACCCAAAGACAGGCAAGCCTTACACTTATAAAGAAGATGGCTTTGAAGCAACTCATTACGATTTATCTACAGATCAACTGGGAACCCAGTTAGACCCACCAGCCCATTGGAACCCTGATTATCCGGCAATTGATGAATTGCCTGCAACCTTCGCTATTCGTCCCTTAGTGGTAATTCCCATCCAAGATAAAGTGGCTCGTAACCCCAACTATCACCTCACAGTTAAGGATATTCAGAATTGGGAGAGCCGGCATGGTAAGATTCCTGAAGGCTCGGTTGTATTTGTGCGCTCCGACTGGTCGAAAGAATGGTCAAACCCCGAAATAGCAACGAGGACTAAGTTTCCTGGGGTGTCGTTAGAGGCTCTCAAATTCCTCCACCTACAACGCAAAATCCTATTCCACGGACACGAACCCCTGGATACAGATAGTACTCCCACCCTTGAAGGAGAAGCTTGGTTATTGAAGAATGGATATACCCAAGCAGAAGCAGTCGCGAATTTAGATCAAGTTCCAGAGACAGGTGGATTAGTGGCGATCGGCTATCCTAAATTCAAAGGTGGCTTGGGAGGTTATGCTCGTTTTATTGCTATCTGTCCACCAGACTGGCAATATGGCGTTTCAGTGGGTCAGATTCCCGAATCGCCTCTGCCAAAAGCAAATAAATCACTCCACTGGGATCAACAGCTTGGTGTGCGGATACGGTAAAACGCATTGCTTGCTTATAAGCATATATTTAGCGTCAGAATAATGAAGTATTGTTAATACTTGATTATTCAAGACTGAAAATTTCTATGACTCCTCAGGAAAGTGATGCAAAACAGACTTCTGCATCGTCGAAAGTATGGCGTATTTGGCAAGAAAATCTGACGTTAGTAGCGATCGCCTTATGTCTTGCTCTCTTAATCCGCACATTTGTCGCCGAACCGCGCTACATTCCCTCTGACTCCATGTTGCCAACATTATACACAGGCGATCGCTTGGTGGTGGAAAAAGTCTCCTATAAATTCCACGCACCCAAAACTGGGGATATTATCGTTTTTCAGCCACCCCTAGAACTGCAACGTCGCGGATATCCCAAAGACCAAGCCTTCATCAAGCGCGTTATTGGTGAACCAGGTGAAGTAATCAGCGTAGCCAAAGGTAAAGTTTACCTCAACGGTCAACCCCTGCAAGAAGACTACATAGCTGAACCTCCAAATCAGCCCTTTCCACCCGTGACAGTCCCGGAAGATGAATTTTTTGTCATGGGAGACAACCGTAACGATAGCAATGATTCTCGTTATTGGGGGTTTTTACCAAGAAAAAATATCATTGGTCGGGCAACTTTTCGCTTTTGGCCCTTTGATCGCTTTGGATTGATTTAACTTATGTATGTGAAGTGCCTACCTTTGGATAGAAGACGAAACAATACTAAGTAAACCATTTGACTGATGTCGCTTCCAGCCTTGAGATCGAACATTGTCTGTTAGGAAGAAACACCATGAACGAACAAAATAAAATTAAGGAGACACTTCTTGGATATCAATAGACGAGATTTCCTGAAGACAGCTTCGATTTCAGGTTTGGCTGCGGGACTAGCGGCTTCGGAAGGTTTTCTCACTCCACTATTAGCTGCAAATGAATCTGCTGAAAAACCATCGACAATAGCTCAAAATACAACCAGAAGCGGTGATATGATCTACCGACCGCTGGGGCGTACAAAAGAGAAAGTCTCTGTAATCGGTTTGGGCGGTCATCATATTGGACGGCAGAAAGACGAGCAAGAAAGCATTAAAATCATCCGCAGTGCGATCGACCGTGGCATTAATTTCATGGACAACTGCTGGGATTACCACAACGGCGGTAGCGAAATTCGCATGGGTAAAGCGTTACAAGACGGCTACCGCCAAAAGGTCTTTTTGATGACCAAAATTGACGGTCGCACGAAAGAATCTGCCGCCAAGCAAATCGACGAATCTCTGAAACGTCTACAGACGGATCGTGTCGATTTAATGCAATTTCATGAAATTATCCGCCTAGACGACCCAGACCGGATTTTTACTAAAGGTGGTGCAGCAGAAGCAGTGTTTGAGGCGCAAAAGGCAGGTAAGGTTCGCTACATTGGCTTTACAGGACACAAAGATCCCTTGGTTCACCTGAGAATGCTAGAAATAGCCGCTCAAAATGGGTTACGTTTTGATGCAGTGCAACTGCCACTTAATGTTATGGATGCCCATTTTCGCAGTTTTGAGCGTGCAGTTTTACCTAAATTGATACAAAATCAAATCGGTGTGCTGGGCATGAAATCAATGGGCGATCAAATTATTCTTAAGAGTAATACAGTTAAGCCTATTGAATGCCTTCATTACGCAATGAACCTGCCAACTTCAACGGTAATTACAGGCATTGACAGCATGGAAATTCTCAACCAGGCGTTTGAGGCTGCACGCACATTTAAGCCAATGAGTCAAGAGCAAACCGCAACGTTACTTGCAAAAACTGCTAAGGTTGCTGCAAAAGGAGAGTACGAACTTTTCAAAATTAGCGATCGCTTTGACGGTACGGCTAAAAATCCGCAGTGGCTGGGATAATACTCGTAGTCAGCACGAAGAGTGCTGACTACGGGCTTAAAGTTACGTTTGTCGTGCCTTTAAAACCTGAGATAATACATTAATTGAGCGATCGCATCACCGGGTAAATTTAGCCTTTGCTGAAAATCTATTAAGTTGCGATAATCTCCCTTTGATAAACGATTCTCTACTATTGCTTCAGCCAAAGACGCATCTATAAAGGGAATTTTTAGCAGATTCTCAACCGTTGCCGTGTTAAGGTGAATTTGCGTAGGATTTCCTAAAGCTTCGTCATCATAATAACTAAAATTTATAATGGCATTAAGTGGTTCTAGTCTCTGTGCTGGTATACTCAAAGCAGCGGCGATATCTTCAATGCAGTAAAATTTAACACCAATACGCGAAAGTTCTACAAGTGATCGCGCTTGGTGAATCGACAAACCCGGTAATCGCAACCAATCATCCACAGTCGCTTGATTAGCATCAATTTTGATACCGAGTTGTGCGGCGATCGCAATCTCTTCCCCAGATTGTAATCGGTAATAGGGGTCATTCAAAAGCCGGGAACGGAGTTTTTGCAACCTAGGGTTCAAAGGTAGCCAATTATTCATCATTTTTGCTGGCTTCACGTAATCTGGTCTAGCAGCTGACGGCGCTTTTGCTCAAATTCGTACTCAGAAATTAACCCATCCTGGCGAAGAGTATCTAAGGAGCGTAAAGCTTCAGCCATAGCTGCTACTTGATTACTGGCTGGCTGTGAATTCCTTAGCGCTGACTTACCCAGATTAAAATGGCGATCAAAAGCTTCTTCATCTTGAGCTAAATACCAAACTCCCTCAATGGCGCTAGCTACCTTAGGAATAGGTGTCCAGGAAAGCAACACATACAACAAACCCCAGAGCGGCTGTCCTAGATAAAATTTATGTAATCCCGAAATCGTCAGCGTGCCAGAAAGAGCTAAAATGGCAGCTATGCTTCGGCTTTTTCGCTTAGTCAACATATTTTTAATCAATCTACCACTACCACAGTTAACTGCACAGCAGTTCCTACAATAAGACAGCGATCGCCGCAAAGCAAATTGATCTATCTTAAAACCGAACAGATAATTCCATTCTATTGGTTCAGCAGCTATCAGCCATAATTGATTAACTTGGCATCTCAAGCTTTTCAGAAACAAAATGCCAAAATTTGTGTTTTTATTGTCTTTATTGCCTGGATATAAGTATATTTACATAAAATCAGAAGCGATCGCCTCGGATGCCGAGGCGCAATATAAATTTTATTAGCTGATATAATCATTCAATTACGCGCTCATATAGTTTACTTATAGTTATAGAGACCTAAGGAGTTTATTGCTGAAAAACCCATTGCCATGTTAAGTTGTTTTGCACCCAAAAAAGGCTCTGGAGTCAAGTGTTGAAATCTCGGTAATAAACCGTACTCAAACCGAAGCTTCTTCGCTAGAGCTAGATTAGTTCCCTAGACTAGAATAAGACTATAAAGGCAAAAGTATACGCTACTGGGTTTTAGCACTCAGTTGAATATAAGCAAAATGGGATTCTTTGACTCGGAGATAGTTCAGCAAGAAGCGAAGCAGCTGTTTGAAGATTATCAAGCGCTAATCAAACTTGGCAATAATTACGGCAAATTTGATCGCGAGGGCAAAAAGCTGTTTATTGAACAAATGGAAGCGATGATGGATCGATATCGCATCTTTATGAAGCGCTTCGAGCTATCAGAAGATTTCATGGCGCAAATGACTATGGAGCAGCTCAAAACTCAGCTAGGTCAGTTTGGCATCAGCCCGCAACAAATGTTTGACCAAATGAACCTGACCCTACAGCGGATGAAAGCTGAGCTAGGAAAACAGTCATAGCTAGGGGAGCCAGTCCTATAGGCGGGTTCCCCACGCTACATGGATGAATGTCGGCACCGAAGGCAGGTGCGCGACTTTGAGAAAACCTCCTTTGGGCGCACTGCCTCCCCAAGGCAGTGGATCGACTTGTGCGAAGAAAGCGTGCTTGCGTAAAACTGCTATCTAATTCCTAGACACTATTCCCTATCATTCGATTTGGGGCGAGGAAACTGCGAAGGTGACTTGAAGTTCTCCGCAGGTACATTCTTCAGCGCTTTTTGCATAAAATCGCGCCAAATCGGTGCTACCATCACACCACCTGTAGCACCGCTTGCTAATTGTCTGTTGTCGTCCCTACCCACCCAAACGGCAGTTGTTAACTGTGGCACAGTACCGACAAACCAAATATCTTTTTCTGAGGAAGTTGTTCCCGTTTTGCCAGCAGCTGGACGACCGATTGCGGCATTTTTACCAGTACCATTATCAATTACCGATTGCATCACATTTATGATCGATGCCGATGCCCAAGGGTCAAGAACAAGCTGCGGTTTAGGCGTGTTATCTAGCAATACATTGCCACTACTATCAGTCACGCGGACAATTACCGTTGCGGGCGACTGCCAGCCATAATTAGCAAAGGTAGCATAGGCACTAGCCATTTCCAAAGGCGTTACCCCAATCGCACCTAGAGGCAAAGAACTCACTGGTTCCATCGGACTCATAATTCCTAAAGTGCGGCAGGTTTCGATAACTTTATTCATCCCCACAGCTTTGCCAACCTTGATTACAGGGATGTTGCGAGACTGCGATATGGCAGTGCGAATTGACATTGCTCCGCTAAAGCCACCATCATAGTTTTTTGGATAGTACCAACCGTCACCATCACGGTAGCCGACTGGGGCATCTACCACCGTCGAGTCAGGTCCAAACTTACCACTGGCAAAACCAGCATAGTAAACAAACGGTTTAAAAGAAGACCCAGGCTGACGTTGAGCTTGAGTTGCCCGGTTGAACTCACTGGTTTTAGAATCCACACCACCCACCAACGCTTTCACAAAATGGGTGCGAGGGTCAATTGCCACCAATGCCATTTGATTCTTATACAACCCCTGTCCCAAAAGTCTCTCATGCCACTTGCCGACAGTTTGCTCTGCCATGCGTTGAAAGTCAGTATCAATCGTGGTTTGTACCCGCATCCCGCCTTTTATCAGTGCGTCACGTCCAAACTTCTTCGCCAACTCCTGCGACACAGCATTGGTTACGTAAGGCAAGGCACTACCTTGAAACGACCTAATTTTACCAAGTTTGATTTCTTGCTTTAGGGCATCGTCGTAATCTTGCTGGGTGATCCAGTTCAATTCCAGCATCCGTCCCAGCACTTCCTTTTGTTTCTGCTTTGCCTTAGCCATTCTGAAAAACGGGCTGAATTCTTCTGGCGCTTGAATCAAACCCGCCATCATCGCCGACTCACCCAGAGTTAATTGTTCGGCGGACTTGTTGAAGTAACTGCGGGCTGCGGTTTGCACACCATAGTTGTTATGACCCCAATACACTTGATTGAGGTACATTTCCAAAATTTGGTCTTTGCTGAGAATTTGCTCTAAGCGAATCGCCAGAACTGCCTCTGCTATCTTACGGGTAAAGGCACGCTTTTGAGACAAAAACAGGTTTTTCACCAACTGCATGGTGATGGTGGAACCACCTTCCTTCACGCCACCAGCTGCCCAGTTTGTCACCACAGCACGCCCAACACCAGAGGGGTTAATTCCATGATGATCGTAGAAGTGACCATCTTCGCTGGCTAATACCGCCCGTTTTAAATTTGGAGAAATTCTATCTAACGGTACGACTTCCCGGTTAGCTTCCCCGTGGACACTGGCTAATAGTTTACCTTTAACGTCATAAATGTAAGTAGTTTCTGACGGAAAAAAGTTACGTAGTTGTCTTACATCTGGCAAGTTCCGGAAACTAATGGCTAAGCCCACCAGTCCTCCCGCGACAATAGAACTTGTCAGCATGGTCAGGGATAAAAGAGTCCCGCCAGTTACCTGACCGACTCCTTTTAAAAAGTCAAAACCTGATGAAGCCTGACCTTGCGGCTGTTTATCTTCAAAAGTTCTAGACGACACGGCGATTCCACTTCCTCACTTGTAAATATAACTGTAATTTATTCGGCGAAGCAAGGCGGTTATTTTTTTGCAATTATAGTAGTTTGGCAGATCAGTTATATGACAAATTGCCAGTAAAAATAACTAACTCAACTTCTAGCAATGCAAAGCATAACTAATATTCAGTCTTCTAGTATGGCGCAAAATTTTTCTTGGCTACATCGTGGTTTAACTGAAATTTTCCCACAACCTAGTAATTCTGACAGTGAAAGTTTAGAAAAGCTCTTGGCGACTACAAACCGACCTTTGAGAGTCAAATTCGGAATTGATCCCACGGGAGCAGAAATTCATCTTGGTCATAGCATCCCAGTGCGGAAACTGCGAAATTTTCAAGATGCCGGTCATACAGCAGTGTTGATTATTGGTGATTTTACAGCTCGCATTGGCGATCCGACAGGTAAATCTGAGGTACGACGCCAACTGACAGAGGTAGATGTAGCGCAAAACGCCCAAACTTATCTTGACCAAGTGCGACCTATCTTGGATTTTGACACACCAGGAAGATTAGAGGTACGCTATAACTCCGAATGGCTCTCTAAACTTGACTTAGGAAAAATTTTGGAGTTACTTGCCACCATGACGGTGGGGCAGATGCTAGCAAAAGAGGGCTTCGCTGAACGTTATAAGAAAGAGAATCCAATTTTCCTCCATGAGTTCCTTTATCCATTGATGCAGGGTTATGATTCTGTGGCAGTGCAAGCTGATGTGGAATTAGGTGGTACTGACCAGAAATTTAACCTGGCTGTCGGACGAGATTTGCAACGTCATTTTGGGCAAAAACCTCAGTATTGTGTGCTGCTGCCTATTTTGAATGGTCTGGACGGTGTGCAAAAAATGTCCAAGTCTTTGGGTAATTATGTAGGTTTGTCAGAACATCCATCACAGAAGTATCAGAAATTGCAACAGGTTCCCGATCGCCTGCTGGAAGATTATTTTAAACTGTTAACAGATTTACCTTTGGATAAACTACCAGAACAGCCACGCGATCGCCAACAACTTCTCGCATGGGATATTGTTCGACAATATCATGGCGAAACAGCCGCGAATGAAGCTAGAGAAGCCGCAAAAACAGGCGGACAAGGTGGTTCAGTTCCAGAATTTTCCCTGTCGGCGGTACAGTTTCCTGCTAAGTTATTTTTTATCCTCAATGCCAGCGGTTTGTGCAAAAGTAGTGGGGAAGGACGGCGAAAAATTCAAGAAGGTGGGGTGCGTCTAAATGGCGATCGCATTACCGATATTGATACTACTTTCGATTCGCTGACAGATTTAGAAGGTAAGGTTTTGCAAGTTGGCAAAAACAAGTTTGTCCGCTTGGTTGCTGAATAAAAGTTAAGGAACCACAGATAAACACAGATGAACACAGATAAGAGGATTATAGTTCCCCTAGATGTGTCGGATGAAGAAAGTGCGATCGCTCTTGTGGACAAGCTTGAGGAAGTCACTTTCTGGAAGGTTGGTTTGGAGTTGTTCACCAGCACTGGACCGAAAATTCTCGATTTGCTCAAGTCCCGCCAAAAACGCATTTTCCTAGATTTGAAGTTTCACGATATCCCGAATACAGTCGCGGGTGCTTGTCGCAGTGCGGCTCGTTACGGTGTGGATTTGCTGACAATTCATGCTACATGTGGAACAGATGCTCTCAAAGCAGCTTCTGAAGCGGTGCAAACAGGAGCTGCACAAGCGGGTGTAAAACCGCCAAAGTTAATTGCCATTACTTTATTGACGAGTATTTCTTCTCGGCAATTGGCGTTTGATTTGAAGATTCCTTTAGAATTGCCAGAATACGCCCTTGCAATGGCGCTGATGGCTCAAGAAACTGGGTTGGATGGGGCAGTTTGTTCGCCGCAAGAGGTAACACAATTACGGCAAACTTGCAAGGATGATTTTTTGCTAGTTTGTCCGGGAGTAAGACCAACTTGGGCAGAGAAAGGAGATCAAAAGCGATCGCTCACACCAGCACAAGCGATCGCCTCTGGAGCCGATTATCTAGTAATTGGGCGTCCGATTACCGCCGCCGCCGATCCAGAGTTAGCTTGGAAGAGGACTTGTGAGGAGTTAATAATTGTATCCGGGTAATCGAATTCAAAGATAATTCGTTCGTAATTAGCGGCTTGAGCCGCTAATTATTAGACAAAAAAAGGAATTACAAATGTTAATCAAATTCAAGCAATTAGATGTCCAACCGGGAGAACGTATACTGCTGAAAGATGTCAGTTGGCAACAATTTGAAGGCATTTTAGAAGAATTAGGTGAAAAACGTGCCGCCAGGATTGCTTACGATCATGGAATCCTAGAAATTATGTCACCACTACCCGAACATGAACGGAACAAAGAAGTCCTTGGTGATTTAGTTAAAGTACTTCTCGAAGAATTAGATATTGAATTTTTACCTTTAGGTTCAACCACTTTTAAAAACGAATTAATGAGCCAAGGTATCGAACCAGATAACTGTTTTTATATTCAAAATGAAGCAGCAATTCGTGGGAAAGATAGACTAGATTTAACAATCGACCCTCCCCCAGATTTAGCGTTAGAGATAGATATTACCTCTCGCACTCATCCGAATATATATGAAGCGTTGGGAGTACCAGAATTATGGTGTTTTGAAAAAGGGAAGTTAAAAATTAATATTTTAGAAAACGGTAAATATATTGATTCATCAAGTCGAATTTTTCAAAATTTTCCTCTTCAGGAAGTAATTCCTGAATATTTGCAAAAGTGCAAAATCGAAGGGAGAAACAAAACTATGAAGGCTTTTCGGAATTTGGTTAGGGACTGGAATTTAACTTAGAAAGTAGTACTATTGAACTTGTTGAAAGTATGGGAGTCAGCTAAACTCAAGCAGAGCGATCGCATTCATTATGTTTTTTGTCTCCCTGTCCTTATCGTTACATTTTCTCTTTTCGTTCCCAGTCTCAGACTGGGAACGCACATCTGGAGGCTCTGCCTCCCAAGTGACAGATAGTCTGAGGCAGAGCCTCAGTGTAGGCATTCCCTGGCAGAGCCAGGGAACGAGAAATTTGAGGCACCAGGGAACGAGAAAGCCCTCTGCTAGTCCTTCTCAACCTACACAAAGAAGGGACACAGGCAAGGAAAAATCTTTTTGTTCCGAGCAAAGTATAGAAATTTTAATTACACCATTACTGCGGGATTTACCGAGCTACACTAATCGCGCCAGTCAACGCGCCCGCCGTTTGAAAAGAAAAACGGACGTTTACAGTTATATGGCTTTGGCAGGAAAACCTGAGTTTACACCGTTGCCCCTTAACCCTGGTGTAAATACTACAGATGCGCCAAAAAGCTCTGACGAAAAAGTTGAGCAGGTGTTTTTTACTACTTTAGAGCGGCAGTACATAAGTGGGCGAGCGGTGCAATTACAGGAATTCCACTGGCTTTTTTTAACGAAAACAAAAAATGGTTGGCGGATGGTAACGATGTTTTCGCAAATTGGTTCTTATCCAGCTAACAAGCCCCCTACCCCGCCACGTGATAGCAGTAACGGTACTGTTGCTCAAGGAATTAATGCTTGGTTACGCGATTGTCAAGCGGGAAGTGTACGTATGAGTTCAGCAAGCTAAAAAGATAAACTATGCGACTTGAACTGGATCATATTTTTGTCTGTGTTGAACCAGAAGCGCCTGAAACTGAATTTCTCAAAGCCTTTGGATTTCAGGAAGGGAAGCGCCACACTCATCAAGGTCAAGGCTCTGCAAACGTCTGCTTTTTATTTCATAATGCTTATTTAGAATTACTTTGGCGCTCGTGATATCAACGAGATTCAGTCGAGCGTGGTTCGTCCTGTAGGTTTGTGGGAGCGTTGTTGTTGGCGAGAAACTCAGGCTTGTCCATTTGGTATTTCGCTTCGCTCAGATGTACCCGGTTCCCTAGAATTGCCATTTCCTACTTGGAATTATTACGCACCTTTTCTGCCAACGGGAGCCTCACTTCCTATCGCTGCTAACAGTGAAAATTTGTCAGAACCGCTGATTTTTATGTCACCAGTCAGCCAACAACCTTCAGCTTCGCCGTTAAAACGCGGACTATTGGTTAATAAACCTGGATTTGATGAAATTACAAAATTGCGAGTTACCTTACCAGGAGAGAAAAATTTCTCTGCTGAATTGAGAAAACTAACTGAGTTAGGATTGGTGGAATTGAAGCGAGGCGATCGCTATCACCTGGAAATCGAGTTTAATCAAGTTAAAGAACGTCAAATACAACTTTTTGACTCGACACTACCAATTTCATTTTGCTGGTAATATTCACAAGCGATCGCCTTCATTCAACACTTCTGGCAGTATTGGTGTTATTGCTTAAGCAATCAACACTGGGAATGCGAAGTTGTCGAGTGGGAAATTAGCTTGTTTAATATCCGCCACTGCTAGAACCGCCGCCATCACAGCCACTGCTAGAACCGCCGCCGTCACCGCTGCTAGAACCGCCACCGTCACAACTACTGCTACCGCCATCACCGCCGCCACCGCCGTCAAATCCGCCACTGCTAGAATCAGAGTTGCTGCTGTTATATGCTCCAGCATCACCAACATAGGAACCGCTGTTGCTGCTGTTACTATAATGGTTACGGGATTTGCTTTTACGACCTCTTGAGGAACTGCCTCGAGCAGATGCAACAACTACTAGCACCACCACCGCAACTGTAAATAATATCAAAAAGCCCGTCATAAGCCTTCTCCTTGGCAATAGTACGTGAGATGCTCAAACATCTGCGCTACTATTAGTTGTTACGAGCATCTAACTTTTGATGGAATACAGTTAGCTACCAAGTGAAGCGAAAGCATTCCAGAATTTATGCCAAAGTTTTAGTGAAACAGTAGATGCTAGCCGAATAGTGGTCTGTTTCATTAATTATGAGGAGTTCGTAGTAAGCGCAGAGAGCGCTTAAATCAAGGACGCGTATTCCTTACTACGAACTAATTAACCTTTCAGAATTAATGAAACAAAGCACTAGTTATTTTGCCGAATTTCATCAAACTTGGCACGCACTGCTTGAATATCTTGCCACATTAACCATTTCGGAGCGCCTACTTCACGGGAAGGGTTACGCAGCAAGTAAGAAGGGTGGAAAATCGGCATACATAAACGCCCTTCCCACTCAATCCATTTTCCGCGAATTGTACCCATCGCTTGTTTGTCGCCAATTAAACCTTTGACGGCAGTTGCACCTGTCAATAAAATAATTTTCGGGTCAACTAAGCGAAGTTGTTCAAATAAATAGGGTTTGCAAGCCGCCATTTCTTTACTTGAAGGAACGCGGTTATTTGGCGGTCGGCATTTATTGATGTTACAAATGTACACATCTTTCTCTGTATCCAGTTCGACTGATGCCAAAATTTTCTCTAGCAACTGTCCAGATCTGCCGACAAAGGGCAATCCGGTTTCGTCTTCATTTTGACCTGGTGCTTCCCCCACAATCATAATGAGTGCTTTGAGGTTGCCGCGTCCGACGACGGCATGAGTTCGATTTTCTCCTAATCCACAGCGGTGGCAATCATTGCAATGTTGTGCCAATTCGGTAATGCTGGCGTAAGTGCCGCTGGGAATGGGAATTTTGGCATCTGTGGGAATCAAATCTTTTTGCTGAAAGTTGGAATTCTCAAAGAGGCTTAGTTGATTTTCGCTGCTCATGAAAATGGAGATGCTGACATCAGCGCCAGTCTAATAATTAATGTTCAATGTTTGTTTGGCGAAGGAATAAATGCTACGCCGAAGAATGCAAGCTAAATACTGATATCTGTAGAGATTCTATTGTATCAATGAAATTGCCTGAAAATCCTTCATGATAAAAACAATGCCGTCTTAATGTGTTGGGGAAACTATGTCATATACCCCACTTTTTACTGATCGCACTGATGCTGGTGAGAAGCTGGCGCAAAAAATTAACTCTGTAATGAGGCAAACTACTGCTTCTGGGACAAAGCCTGTACCAATAGTTTATGCTTTGCCCAGAGGGGGACTACCAGTAGCGGCACCTGTAGCGCGGATTTTGGGTTGTCCGTTGACGATTATGGTAGCGAAAAAGATTAGCCATCCAGAAAATCCAGAGTTAGCAATTGGTGCAGTGTGTGCGCCCGTTTCATGTCTCGTAATTCACCTCTTTATGCACAAATGTGCGGTGTTTGTGCTGAAGCTTGCGATCGCTGTGCGAGTGAGTGCGAGAAACATAACAGCGACCACTGCAAAGGCTGCGCCACATCCTGTCGCCACATAACTGCGGCACTGGTATAAATTCTTTCATTAACTATTTGCTGGCTACCGCACTATTTCTGGTCGTCAGCAATTATATTTATTCTTAAGCCTATATTTTACAGATACAGACTTTTCGGCAATTTTTATTTTATGCATTATAACATAAACTTTATCTTATTTATTATATGGTTATATAAATTATTTCTTTCGGTATATAATGATAAATTACAAGTAAAACTATCGACAGAGATACCTAAATTTTTATTTTGCTAAACCTATAATTGAGTCCTTGTGATTACTCTATCTTGAAGAATTCACTCTCGACTTTTATATAAGAGCAGTTGCTTGCGATCGCCTTCATATTGGCGTTAGCGCTTAATTTATTCCGCAGTAAATAGCAGCATAGGTAAATAATATGTATTTTCAAACAACCTTCCAACAAAATCCAGCAGCAGACAGTAATTCAAATCAGACAACCCACTCTGAAGAGGGGAATTTCTATGGGGTACCTATTCCGGAAATAGCTATCTCTTTGGGTGGTTCTATTGGCTTTGTCATGGCATGGGTAGTTTTTTTTATGATGCTATCCAAGCTGCGGACGGTTGTAGACAATAAGATGGTTTTTAAGATAAATAATTTACCTAAACTTCCCTGTCAAAACTGTGAATTTTTTTCAACCAACAATTATCTCAAATGTGCAGTACAACCTTCGATGGTGATGACTGAAGAAGCAATCAATTGCTCTGACTACTCGCCCAAAAATGGTAAATATCCTCCGAAAAACCTCGGAGGCTAGGATACTAATCATTACATATAATATTAAGATACACGGTGGCAGTTAAGGTAGCTTTGCCTGTGATTTTTGTGCAGAGGGCAAAACACAATGTTCATCCTCTACGTTGAGAGAGGTGATAAAATAATCTCTCCCCTTAGATGGGGTTGCATTCTGTGAAGTTGGTTAGCCCGGATTAAGTGAGTAACTGTGAATGCGGGCTAATTATCTTCTACTGTCTAATGATGCGTGGTGTGCTAGACGCGCAGCAGATATCACGTATTCGCACTCGCGCGATGGCGCAGAGCGCCCGCAATAAGAGCGATCGCAACACAAGGGCAGTAATGATAAGTCTCTGGAATGTAGATTGGTATAAAGTGTTTGTTCCCAGCGCCCCCATTATCGAACTAATCGTGCGCGGGTCACTGGTTTATCTGATACTTTTTTGTATTCTGCGCTTTCTCCCCAATCGCCAAATCGGTGCAGTGGGAATTGCGGATTTATTGGTTGTAATTCTCTTTGCCAGCGCCGCCCAGAACGCCATGTCCAGTAACTATACCTCAATCACGGATGGCTTGATTCTGGTACTCACTATCATCTTTTGGAGCTACTTTCTCAATTGGTTGGGCTTTCAATTTCCTTGGGTTGAGCGCCTCCTTAGTCCCCCTCCCTTACCGCTGGTAAAAGATGGTTGTTTGCAATACAACAATCTTCGCCGAGAGTTAATCACAGAAAGTGAGTTGATGAGTCAGCTTCGTCAGCAAGGGGTAAATGATCTGACTGAAGTCAAGAAAGCTTACATCGAGCTAGATGGAAGTATTAGCGTCATTGAGCATGACTCAACCTCCCCGCGTGGCACTGACAACCGAGGGGTAGGGTAAAAAAGAACTTCATCGGTTAGTATAGCTCTTGACAAAAAATTAATAGCTATTATTATGACTAAAAAATAGATTTTAATAGCGATAAACTCGGAAAATAAGTAGATACAAATAAAGTAAACATAAAACATAGTTGTAGATGCACCCTTGCATAGACACTTGCAAACGGCAGTGTGGAGTTTCAATGACTAAAAATTCTCAAATAGACCGTCAACGGGAGCATCAAGCCAACGAGCGCACGTTTCTGGCTTGGCTACGGACTTCAATCGCTTTAATCGGTTTTGGGTTTGCGATCGCTCGATTTAGCTTATTTCTACATCAACTTCATTTTACCCTAACTCAACAAGAACCTCAGGTGCATCCAATCTTTAACTCGGAAAACCTTGGTGTCAGCTTAGTAATTTTTGGTATTGTAGTTATAGCTTTGGCAGCTTGGCATTATAACCAAGTTTTTTGGCAGATTGAACAGGCTAATTATCGCCCCAATCGCACAATGGTTTTGATAATCACCACTATTATGATGATTTTCGGAACACTCAGCATTCCTCTGGTTTTGTGGGCAAATAAACTGCCCAATCTCACTACTAATTCTACCCAACGTCGTCATCCTTCTTCAAATGACTTTTAATCAGCGACGTTCTTTCATCCCAAAAACTAGCCGAAATAATGGCTTCATTAAACCAGGAAATAGATGATACATTGATGTCCAAAACTTCGCTGTACCCACGATTACATCAGCACGCCGATACTTGACACCTTTCCAAATTGCTTGTGCGACATCTTCAGGCTTTTCTAGCAGGGGAGTGTGCAGCATTGTCTTCACTAAATCGTAGCGAGCTTTAGTTGTTTCCTCTTCCTTCCCGCGAAAGATTGTGCGTTCGTCGATTTGGGTGCGAATAAAACTCGGATAAATCCCAGTAACTTGAATTCCTTTAGGCGATAATTCTGCGTGTAGCGATTTAGTTAGCCCTGCGATCGCGTGCTTGCTGGTATTGTAGGGTATTTGGAAAGGAATCGCATCTAAACCAGCAATAGAACTCACATTGACGATTGTTCCCTTACCTCGTGCAAGTAAATGGGGCAATATAGCATGAATCACATGAATATAACCCAAAAGATTCGTATTTATTACCTGTTGCCAATCGCTGAGTTGAAATTCTTCTACTGGTCCTAAAGCAAAAATACCAGCATTGTTAACCACCACATCCACATGACCAAAATGTTCTATTGCCTTTTCAATAAGGTTATTTACTTGCTGCGGATCTCTCACATCTGTGGGAATAGCAAGCGCTTCTCGACCAAGTTCGCGTACTTCGCTTGCAGCAGCTTCTAAACGGTCAGTTTGACGCGCTGCTAGTATAATATCATATCCTTGACGGGCAAATTGAAGTGCTGTTGCTTTGCCGATGCCAAGAGAAGCACCTGTAATAATTACTGTATTATTCATCAAATTTTTGTTAGTTTGCTGCGCCTGGATTAAGTTGAATTAATATCCAAGTAAGATAAGTTCCAATCGGACCCCAAAGAGCATAAGGTAAAAACAGCCAAGAGGCTTTTTGGGAAATTGGCTTGACTATAAACGCCAAAATGTAGACGAGGAGCGTTGCTAATCCACCAGCAATCATTCCCCCTGTAAGGCTTTTAAGTTCTACGACAATCGGACTGTAGGCTGAAGTTAAAAGAGCTATGGCTGCATACATACCCATCAATAACCAAGGGCGATTTTTAGACTTCTCCCACACCATAATTGCTGAGATTGTGATGCAGACCCAAATAAAGATCCAAATAAACGGAATCAAAAACTCAAAAGTTAACCACGCGGGACGCTGTAAGTTTTGAAACCAGGGGTCGCGCAGGGATGTCAGCAGACTACCGCCAAAAAACAGTGCTGCCGAAACTGCGGTGATGATCCATCTTGCTTTCACAAGCGTTCCTGTAAAGTTGGGATTATACTTTCAGTTTAGGCGCTCGATAGCGATCGCTACACCTATCTAGGGTCTGTCTTTTTTAATAATCCCTGCAAAAGTTCTCAACAGAAGTAATGAGTTTTTCTTACTGAATAA
Source organism: uncultured bacterium (assembly GCA_964245695.1). Taxonomy (GTDB): domain Bacteria; phylum Cyanobacteriota; class Cyanobacteriia; order Cyanobacteriales; family Nostocaceae; genus Hassallia. Next base: position 19,126 of record CAXTNZ010000072.1, read on the forward strand.
ATTTTCGCTTACCAGTACGCCGTTTTCTGCGGTCAGGTCATTGGCGTGAATACGGTAGATAATTGACTTTAAAATTATCATCATTGGGTGCAAAGTGTAAAACATACATTTGTTGTGCCGCAAAATGCATAATTGGCTGCGTAACTTCCGGAAAAACTTTATGCACAGAGAAACAGCGCAAAAAAAGCCTAAAATTTGGCAAGCGATAAATTCTCAAGTTACGCTTTGGCGCGGTTGCGATTCAGGTGGTGTACTGCCTCGTCATGCTCACGAAGAGTTCCAGATTGTTTTAAGTCTTTCAGATATTTATGAGTTTAACTACCGACGTAGCAAGAGCGTTGTGCCTCCAGCACACCTTGCCGTGATTCAGACGGGGGAACCTCACTCCTCTTGTTCTGCGGATCGTACAGGTCAAACGTTGCGTCTGATGTTTTTTAATCCCGATCTACTACATCGTTTAGCAACAGAAACAACTGGATGTGAGCGCACAGTTTTGGTTTTTCCCAACTTGGTGGTTTCAGATCAACATTTAGTCCAGCTTTTTTTAGAAATGCACACAACTCTAGAAGGTGAGACATCATGTCTGGAGCAAGAAATTCTTGTCCGAGCGTTTTTGACTCAGATGATTCTGCGATGTCTTGAAAATCCGCCTGAATTGCAAGACTTGGGGCAAGAACGGCAGTTTGTCAAGCTTATTCGGGAGTACCTAGAGGACAATTACGCAGAGAATGTTTCGCTCTTGCAGCTTGCCCAGATGGTCAGCTTAAGCCCTGAGCATCTCGTGCGAGTGTTTGCCTCTGAAATAGGTTTACCACCGCATACTTATCAAACTCAAGTGCGAATTGCCCGCGCTAAAACATTGCTTGCGAAAGGCAATTCAATTGCCGATGTCGCCCAAAAAACTGGTTTTGCGGATCAAGCTCACTTTAGCCGACACTTCAAGCGTTTAAATGGAGTCACCCCTAAAATTTATCAGCAGCATATCAAGAACGTTCAAGACTAGCACTATTTATTGCTATAGACTCGCCATTAATTCAAAACTATCAATAAATTTTGAAAAGGAAGATCATGGCTTTAGTTTGTGTTGTTTACCAAACTGGCATAAGACACGCGATCGCTCAACAGCATAAGTTGGCAAGAGTTTTGTGGCGAAGAGTAATTGTGGGTTTGCTATTGGTTGCGTGCTGCATTGGACTAAACAGCCAGCCAGTTCAAGCAGCAGAACTGCCGACTGCGATTAATCTCGATAACAACTACCACACCAGCATTACAAGCGCCGATCAAGCATTGCTGTATATAAATGCTCAAAACTTGGTGGATCACTGGAACAACCTCGTTATCCGAGCCAGAACAGGGGATGAGCAGTTGAAGATGATGCGAGAAAGTGGCGTCTTTGCCGATAATGTAAAACTAACCTTTGACTTTGGAAACCAAAAGTATGAATTAAATGGTCTTTCCAGCCCTGAGGCAATTGAGTTCTACAATTCTTTCGTCAACGGTTTAAAAAAGTATCGATACAACGTTGCCTCAAACGTAGAAGCTGTTGATTTTGGTAAGGACTCGCTGCGTTTCAATTTCAAACATTGGATTTTCTTCAACGATCGCCTATCCTTAGTTGGTGACAATCAGGCAGTGATGAAGCAAGATAATAATCGCTATTTCATCGACTCTGCTTACCTTCGCGTTGCCTATTTTGATACTAAGCACGCCTACTAGAGCGTCGATTTAGCGCCGCAAAAACAATTGTGTAATATAGTAGGAGTTACCAACTCGCCAAACTCCTACACCCGTTTCGCTGAAAAACGGACGCAAAATATTCTCTCGATGTCCTGGGCTTTTCATCCAACCGTCAATCGCTGGTGATACTGGTTTTGAGATATTCTTACTTTTAAATAAGTTTTCACCCACCACCCAATAATAAATTCCACCAGCGCGGACTCGCTTTTCTAGGGTACTGCCATCAGCTCCGGTGTGGCTGAAAAAGTTTTGTTCTGCCATTTGTCGGCTGTAGTTCCGGGCAACTTGTGCTAGTTTTTCATTATTCTGTAAAGGTTTGAGTTTGTTTTCCTGACGCACTTGGTTAATGCCTTGGCGAATTGCTGCCTCAATTTTGGCGTTATTAGCAGATTGGGCGTTTTGTTGAGGCGATCGCGTTTCGTTTGAGGATGTCTCAATTCTCGGTAAAGGTGGGAAATATTGCACTGCTGACTCACAGCTTGTTGTCAGAAGTGCGATCGCTGCCCCCATAACCCAAAGTATCGGGGGTAATTGACGTTGGCGCATTTTAATAAATTTAATGTTCAAAATAATCAGTTCTATTATTAGTATTTAAAGTAAATATGACAGGAAGGTGACAATAGAATGAAAAAATTATATTAGCTTGGCGCTGAAAAAATCTCTTATGGGACTTTGGCATTTAGGAGGAAGAAACGAACCGCCAAGTACGCCAAGTACGCCAAGAAATAAGAGTTTGGAAGAGTTTTTGCCTAAGTCCTGTTTTATTTTTGCGAGGTTCTATGAAACAGAGCGATTTGTCACTGCCAAATGGATGTATACTCCGTAGGGGGACATCTGAGGATATTTGGTCAATTAGATGGCTGGTGCTTTCGGCAAAACTTGACCCTACCCAAATACGCTTTTCGCAATTTTGGGTAATTGAATGCGAGGGAAAGATAGTAGCTTGCGGACAGCTACGCCACTTTTATGATACACAAGAACTTGGTAGTTTGGTAGTTACACCAGCTTGGAGAAATCGCGGTTTAGGGACTTTAATCACGCGGCATTTGATTGAAGAAGCAACTCAACCGCTATATTTAGAATGTTTGGGTCAGCGGTTGGCGGAATTTTATACACGCTTTGGTTTTGTAGTAATTTCCTTTGAAGAATTACCGCGATCGCTTAAGGGTAAGTTTGGATTGTCGCAATTAGGTAAAAAGCTACTGGGAGTTCCTGTAGTGTTTATGCACTATCCCAGCAGTTAAGTACTAAAGTGTAAATAAACGCGGTTCTTAGTAGTAACGGATGGGCGCCGTTTAAACTGAAGCTATGAGCGGTAAACCGCTCACTACTACATAAAATGAGCTTATGCTCAAATGGAGCGAGAGAATTTTCTCTGTTGATTTCTGGTATGAGCATCAAAGATAACGGCAACATTTCTTAATAGTAGTTTGCCAATTTCTGTGATAGTAATATAGTTCGTTGATAACTCGACTAATCCATCGGCTTCTAATGGCTGTAACGCCTTTATTTCTAAGCTGAAGTATTCATCAAAGTTGATATTATACTTCTTTTCAATGTCTGGCTTATGTAGTTCGTGGTGACACATAATAGACATAATTACATCTCGTCTAATAATGTCATCTTGGCTGAGTTTGATGCCTTTACTAATTGGTAAAACACCCGCTTCAATTCCGCGATAATAATCTTGTAATTGCTTGTGGTTTTGGGCGTAAGCGTCTTCTAGCATACTGATGGATGTAGCACCAAAACCAAAAAGTTCTGTTTCTGCTAGAGTGGTGTAGCCTTGAAAATTGCGTTTGAGGGTGCGATTTTGTTGAGCGATCGCTAATTCATCATCAGCTTTAGCAAAATGATCCATCCCGATAAATAAATACTTATTAGCTGTCAATTCCTCAATCGTCATCTTGAGAATTTCTAACTTTTCTTGTGGAGGTGGTAATTTATCCTCAGGAATATTTTTTTGTACAGGCTTTACCCACGGCACATAAGCAAAATTAAAGACTACAATTCGGTTGGGGTCTAATTCAATTGTCTTTTTAATCGTTTCTTTGAAAGTTTCGCGAGTTTGATAAGGTAAACCATAAATTAAGTCTACATTCACACTCTTGAAGTTAGCTTCTTTAATCCAACTCATCACATCAAAGAGCATTTCTTCAGGTTGAACGCGATTTACAGCGACTTGAACTTGACGATTAAAATCTTGGATACCAAAACTAATTCGGTTAAAGCCAATTTCTCTGAGAAAGAAAATGTAATTTTTATCAACATAGCGAGGATTAATCTCAATTGAGATTTCCGCTTCTGAATCAATGTGGAAATTTTGCCTAATATTTTTCCACAAAAATTCTATTTGTTCGGGATTCAAATAGTTAGGAGTACCCCCACCCCAGTGAATTTGTAGCACTTTTCTATCTGAATCAATTAAGGCTGCTGTATTTTTGATATCTTGAACTAAAGACTGTAAATAAGGTTTAGCAATATTCTTATTGTTGGAAATTACCGTATTACAGCCACAGAAGTAACAGGGAATTTGACAAAACGGTATATGGAAATACAAAGAAAGTGGAGATTTCCTTTGATTTGAGTTAGCGATCGCTTCCTTAAAATCACTTTCGCTAAATGCTTCTGTTAACTCAGTTGCGGGTGGATAACTGGTGTATCTCGGTGTAGGAGTATCGTACTTTTGAATCAGATCCGAATCGAATTTCACACCAGGAAGTATAAAAACCATTGATTTTTTTCCAATAAATGTATGATTGATTGAGTATTGATGATTGGGAATAAAATTCTTACCCAATCCAAGCGTCCCTAGTCCCTAGTCCCTAGTCAGGCTATTAAAAGTGTCTTCACCTATCGCTTTAATTAAACTTTCCTCTAGCTCCTGAGCTATCTGCATATTCAACCGGAAAGCATTATTGGCTTCCGCAACAATTCGTTCCGCAGTAGCATCATCAACAGGTAATTCATTCAAAGCTTGACGATACTTATTTTTAAATGCGGTTTTGTCAGGAATTTGCTCAAAATTGTAAAAAGACGTGCCTTCGTAACCCGAAAGTTTTAAAGCTAACTGAACAACTTTTTGGAACATCTGACCCCCAGAAAGGTCGCCCATATAGCGTGTATAAGTATGACCTAGTAACAAAGTCGGTTCAGTAGCCGAAAGTTGGCGAATGCGGTTAATGTAAGTCTGAGCGACGGGAGAAGGAGTAACTAAAGAACGCCAATTACTTCCGTAGTAAAACAGCATATCTTTTTCTAGAAAAGCTTTGCGATTCAGTTCTGGAAAGTAAAGCGCAGCAATCCAAGGATGTTTTAAATTACTCTCTATTGCGGCTTCCAATTCGCTATATACAAAATATAAATTGCCTAAAAACGTGGCAAAAATATCTCTATCAACAATTCCTTTGAGAACACATTTCATCAATCCCACATTTTCTGTTATTGTGTGAGCTTGTTGGGTTCCAGCGCGAAGCTTGACAGCTAGATTGCTACTCATTGTTAGTTCTGTGAATGTTCAAATACAAGGTTTCAAGGGTGAATAAAACCGTTAGTAGTTAGGGGTTATTTATAACTGACATTTTGTCGCATTCTTTATGAAAATTCACACCCACCATAGTTTATAAACCTATGGCTAATAGCGAAAGTCTTCTGAAGAAGACTAAGAAAAAATTCAGTCCATTTTAATGGACTTATGCTATTAGCCTTGGACTTAAGTCCAAAGCGGATGCGAACATGTTGTTGAGAGTGGTGCAGGATATCAGTTTTCATGAACTACTAACAATTAACAACTTCTTCCAAGGACTTACGCAAAGAAATCCGGTTTTTAACAAGAAGGAAGGATGTCAGAGCTAGATAATTGTTATTGTAAATTGATAAATGATATGCATTACTTGAGCCTGCAAACATTAGTATAGATGCATATGACAGCAATATTGATTATTTCCTTAATTATTTAATTATTAATCTTTGTATAACTAGAAAATAATTAAAAAATTTTATAATTTAGGCGGAAGACACATCCTAAGCGAGCGCAAGCAAAATTTGTAACTATGTAAGCATTTTCACCTTTTTTTAATTTTAGTATTTTGTTTTAAAAATGCTACAACTCAATTGTGTAAAAACCCGATATATCAAGCTAATTGTCGATTAAAAAGTTATTTCTCAATTGATAGACCTATAAAAAAATTTATGGTTATATAGCTAATAAAGCATTACATTAAAAGCAGAATTATCATGGCTAATCTTCACATCCCGGAGCCTGAGTTACTGAAACCTGGTATTAAAGCGCCAGTTCAGGAAACATTGTTAACACCCCGGTTTTACACCACTGACTTTGAAGCGATCGCGCAAATGGATATTTCGGCGCAAGAGCCTGAATTATTAGCAATTTTAGAGGAGTTAAGAGCCGACTACAATCGGCATCATTTTGTACGCGGTAGCGAATTTCAACAGTGTTGGGATAGCATTGATGGCGAAACGCGGCGTTCTTTTATTGACTTTTTAGAGCGCTCTTGTACTTCAGAATTTTCTGGTTTTTTGCTGTTTAAAGAACTATCGCGCCGACTCAAAGAGCGAAATCCTATTTTAGCAGAAGCCTTTCTCTTAATGTCGCGGGATGAAGCACGTCATGCGGGATTTTTGAATAAGTCAATGGCGGATTTTAATCTTTCGTTGGACTTAAGTTATCTCACCAAAAATCGTACTTATACCTTCTTTCCGCCAGAGTGGGTTATTTATACAGTTTACCTATCTGAAAAAATTGGTTATTGGCGCTACATATTAGTTTATCGCCATATGGAAGCACATCCAGAACACCAGATTTATCCGTTATTTCGCTACTTTGAAAGTTGGTGTCAAGATGAAAATCGGCATGGAGATTTTTTCAAAGCGCTGCTGCGATCGCAACCCCAATTATGGAATAATTGGAAATCGCGTTTGTGGGTGCGTTTCTTTTTGCTGACAGTCTTTGCTACCCACACCTTGACAGTATTTGAACGAGCAACATTTTACGAATCTATTGGGATAGATCCACGAGATTATAATACCAAAGTCATTGAGGAGACAAACAAGACCGCTGCAAGCGCATTTCCTTTGACTTTGAACACAAATCACCCAGAGTTTTTCTCCAGACTAGAAAAGTGTTCCGAGAATAATCTTAAAATAGCGGAAATTAACGCAAGCGATGCCTACGGCGGGCTACGCCAACGCCCAAAAATTATCAAGTTAGTGCAAAAATTACCTTTGTTACTTTCGATCATCTGGCATCTGTTGCGAATTTACCTACTCAAACCCATTGATGCCGAATCATCACGCGCAACAGTTAGTTAAATCCAGATTTTACCGTCATGAATGCGAACATAGACGGTTATACCAGTAATATCATGTCCGGTTAAAGACTTATCATGATTGTCCGCAGGGGAGCAGGGGGCACTCTAGCAGGGGGAAAGAGGTTTTCCCGGTTTTTGCACAGATGCACCGAATCGTAGCTA